>DATIMU010000565.1:0-5595 GCA_035475015.1 Acetobacteraceae bacterium | reverse complement strand
TTGTTGATCCACGAGCTCGGCGGCAGCGGCGAAAGCTGGAGCGGCGTTCTGCCGCTTCTTGCCGTCGCGCGGCGGTCCATCGCGCCCGATCTGCGCCACGCCGGCCGCTCGGAAAAGCCGCCCGGCGCGGTCGAGCTCGACGATCTCGCGGACGATCTTGCCGCGTTGCTGGATGCGTTGCGTCTCGACACGGCCGATGTCGTCGGCTCCGCACTCGGCTCGCTCGTCGCGGTGGTGCTGGCGCTGCGCCATCCGGCGCGCGTGCGGCGGCTGGTGCTCTGCGCCTGCGCGCCGGAGATCAGCGATACCGCGCGCGACTATCTCGCGACACGCGCCGAGCGGGTGCGGCGGGAGGGAATGCGCGCCGTCGCGGATGCAAGCCTGACGAACGCATTCCCCGCCCCGCACGACGCGGCGCGGCGCGCCTACCGGCCGCATTTTCTGGCGAACGACCCCGCCGGATACGCGGAATTGTCGCGGGCATTGACCCGGCTGAAACTCGTGCCGGCGGACTTCGCCCGGATCGCCGCGCCGAGCTTGGTGGTTCAGGGCGCGCAGGATTTCATCTGGCCGCCGGAGACCGGGCAGCGGGTCGCGGCGCTCATCCCTGGCGCGCGATTTCACCTGCTGGCGGACGGCGCGCATTTTCCGCACCTGCAGGTGCCGGACGAACTCGCCGGGGTGGTGCTCGACTTCCTGACGGCTGCCACGCCGTAACCCCACTGTCGCGCTCGCACGATCCGGACTAGCGTCTCGCCACCGAGACATCGAGGTCGTCAATGCCCCAGATCCTGCCCGCTCTCAGCCTGATCGCCGTGCCCGGCCGCCGGCGCGCCACGGTGGAGGTCGCCCGCGAGATGGAGCGGCGCGGCTTCGCCGGCATCTACGTGCCCAGCATCTTCAGCAACATGTCGCTGTGCGAGGCGCTGGCGTGGAACACCGAGCGCATCACGTTCGGCACCGGGATCGCGCCGATCTACGCCCGCACCGTACCGGATTTCGCGCAGGCGACGGCGTTCCTCCACGAGGTGTCGGGCGGGAGGTTCCGCTTCGGCATCGGTGTCGCGCACGCACCGAGCCATGCGCGCATGGAGGTCGTCGTCGGCCGGCCGATCAGCGACACGCGCAACTTCGTCGAGAAGTTCCGCGCCCAGCAAGGCCAGGGCAACCAGCCGCCGATCATCATCGCCGCGTTGCGCCAGAAGATGGTGGCGCTGGCCGGGGAGATCAGCGAGGGCGTGGTGTTCGCCAATGCCAGCCGCTCGCACATGGCGGCGTCGCTCGCGCATCTGCCGGAAGCCAAGCGCGCCAATAGCGAGTTCTTCGTCGGCAACATGATCCCGACCTGCGTCTCGGACGACATCGAGGCGGCCAAGGCGGTCAACCGGCGCACGCTGTCGAGCTATCTGTTGCTGCCGAACTACCGCAACTACTGGAAGGAATGCGGCTACGTCGAGGAGATGGAGGGTGTCGAGCGCGCCGTCGCCGAACAGCGCATGGACGACGTGCCGAAGCACATGACCGACAAATGGCTCGCCGACGTATCGCTGTTCGGCCCCGCCGCGCGGGTGCGCGAGGAGCTGGAGGCGTGGCGGGCGGCGGGGGTCCGCACGCCGATCGTCGTGCCGTCCTCGGCGGCGGGCAACCAGATGAAGGCGATCGAGGAAGTATTTTCCACCTTCACCGGCTGAGCGCCTGGAGGAGAGAGATGGACGAAGCCGCGAGCCTCGCGCAGCTGCACGCGCTCTGGGAGAGGAACTGGCCGGCCAGCATACCGCGCACGCCGCGCTATCCATTCGGCGAGATCCCGCTGAGCGACATCCTGCGCGAATGGGCGCGCCGGCAGCCCGATGTTTCAGCGATCGTGTTTTACGGCACGGAGATCAGCTACGCCGAGCTCGACCGGCTGAGCGACGCCTTCGCCGCGTTGATCGCGCGACACGGCGCGAGGCCGGGCGACCGCATCGCGGTGTTCCTGCAGAACTGCCCGCAATTCCTCATCGCCTTCTTCGGCATCCTCAAGGCCGGCTGCGTGCATGTGCCGATCAATCCGCTGTTCAAGCAGCACGAGCTGCTCTACGAGCTCAACGACACCGACGGCGAGATCATCCTCGTGCAAGACCAGCTGATGCCGCTGGTCGAAGCCGTGCGCGCCGATACCAGGCTGACCACGGTGATGGTCACGAGCCTCGGAGAAATGATTCCCGAGCGGCCGATCTTCGACGTGCATCCCACCGTCGCCGTGCCGCGGATCGCGTGCCCCGGCGCGATCGACCTGATGCCGGCGCTGCGCGAGATGCGCGACGCGCCCCCGCCGCATCACGCCACGCTCGATGCGCTGGCAGCACTCAACTACACCAGCGGCACGACCGGGATGCCGAAAGGCTGCGAGCACACGCAGCGCGACATGATCTACACCGCGGCGACGGCGACCACCTGCTCGATGCAGATCGGCGCGGGAGAGGTGTGCCTGTGCTTCGCGCCGGTGTTCTGGATCGCCGGCGAGGATGTCGGCATCATCCTGCCGATCTTCGCCGGTGCGACCTGCGTGCTGATGGCGCGGTGGGATTGTCTCGGCTTCATGCAGGCGGTGCAGCGCTACCGCGTGTCGCAGGTGTGGATGCTGGTGGACAGCGTGGCGGAGGTGCTGGATCACCCCGATGTCGCGCGATACGACCTGCGTTCGCTGCAAAAGGTGTCGGCGTCGTCGTTGCTGAAGAAGATGAGCATCGAGTATCGCGAGCGCTGGCGTGCCCTCACCGGCGGCACGCTGACCGAGCCCGCCTACGGCATGACCGAGACGCAGACCTTCGATACTTTTACCCTGGGTCTGCAGGACGACGACATGGACCTCACGGCGGAGCCCACGTTTGTCGGGCTGCCGATGCCGGGGACCGAGATCCTGATCCGCGACTTCGAGAGCGGCGCACCGGTGCCGCTCGGGACGGCGGGAGAAATCACCATCCGCTCGCCTTCGGTGACGAAGGGGTATTGGCGCAAACCGGAAGCCGCCGCCGAGACCTTCATAGGCGACTGGCTGCGCACCGGCGACATCGGCGCCTTCGATGGGCGCGGCTTTCTTCGCTATCTCGGCCGGCGCAAGGAGATGCTGAAAGTGCGCGGCATGAGCGTGTTCCCGACCGAGATCGAGGCGATCCTGTGCAAGCACCCGGATGTGCTCGGCGTCGGCGTCGTCGGGCAGTCCGACCCCGACCGCGGCCAGGTGCCGGTGGCCGGTGTGACGCTCAATCCTGGTGCGCGGTTGAGCGCGGATGAGTTGGTGGCGTGGTGCCGGCGCAACATGGCGACCTACAAGGTGCCGCGCATCCACATCATGGAAAGTCTGCCGATGACGGCGACCGGGAAAGTGAAGAAGGACGAGCTGGCGCGTTTGCTGGGATAGAAGGCCCTCACCCCGGCCCTCTCCCAGGGGGAGAGAGAAAAGGGATAGCCTTCTCCCTTTGGGAGAGTGTTGGGTGGGGGGTAATTACCCGCGATACGATCGAAAGAACCCGCGCAGCTCCTCGACGAACAGCTCCGGCTTCTCGAATGCGGGAAAATGTCCGCCGTCTAGGGCGTCGCGGCGGTGGACGAGATTATAGGCGCGGTCCAGCCAGCGGGTCGGCGGCGGCACCGCGAGATCGTTGGGCATCAGCAGCATCCCCGTCGGCACGGTGACGCGGGCACCCTCCGGCGGGCGGCGCGCGCTGCCGTCGACCAGCGAGCAATACAGCCAGCTCGCGGCGTTCGGGCCGGCGAGCCAGTACAGCATGATGTTGGCGAGCAGATGGTCGCGGTCGAACGGCGGCGGCGCGTCCGCGCCGGGGATGGTCCAGCCGTGGAATTTCTCCAGAACCCAGCCCGCGAGCCCCGTCGGCGAATCCGTGAGGCCGTAGCTCAAGGTTTGCGGCTTGGTGCCCTGGATCTGCTGGTAGCCGGTCTCTCGCGCGCGCCGCTGGTTGGTCGCTTCCATCCAGGCGCGCTCCTCGTCGTCGAGCGGCTGGTTGCGCACGGAGCCCTCGGGCATCAGCCCGGCCATGTTGAGATGGATCGCCGCCAGGCGCTCGGGATGATCGAGCGCCAGCCATGAGGTAATCATCGCACCCCAGTCGCCGCCCTGTGCGACGAACCGCTCGCAGCCGAGCACATCCGTCATCAGCGCGTGGAAGGTGCCGGCCATGTCGCGCGGCGTGATCGGCGCGCCGGGCGGGTCGGAGAAGCCGTAGCCGGGCAGGCTCGGCGCGACCACGGTGAACGCGTCGCGTGCGTCGCCGCCGAAGCGCTCGGGATGCGCGAGCGGCTCGATCACCTGCAGGAACTCGACAATCGAGCCCGGCCAGCCATGCGAGATGAGCAAGGGCAGCGGATCGGGGCCGGAGCCGCGCTCCAGGATGAAATGCAGCCGCTTGCCGCCGATCGGCACGCGGTATTGCGGAAATCGATTGATGGCGGCTTCCGACTTTCGCCAGTCGTACTGGTCGCGCCAATAGGCGATAATCTCGCGAAGGTAGGAAAGACTGGTGCCGTAGTGCCAGGGCGGCGCCGCCGGCTCGATCGGAAAGCGCGCGCGGGACAGGCGCTCGCGCAAATCGGCGAGCACGGGCTCGGGCACCGTGACCTGGAACGGCTCTCCTCCGATCGGATCATGCATGGCGGAATTCTCCCCGGATGGGGCGATCAGACCCGTTTCGCGCGCGCTGTTCAACTGGCTTGCAACGCGGACGCTCCACGGGGCAGGTTGCGGCGGCGGCGGCAACGGGAGACGGGCGCATGACGGAGGCGGCACGGGAACACGACGTTAGCGTGAACGGTGTCACGTTGCGCGTGACGGAACAGGGCACCGGGCCGCTGGTGCTGCTGTGCCACGGCTGGCCGGAGCTGGCCTATTCGTGGCGGCACCAGCTGCCCGCGCTCGCGGCCGCCGGTTTCCGCGTCGCCGCACCCGACATGCGCGGCTACGGACGCAGCGAGGCGCCGCCGGGTATCGAGCAATATTCCGTCCTGCACATGGTCGGCGACATGGTGGGATTGGTCAGCGCGCTCGGCGAGACCGAGGCGGTGATCGTCGGCCATGACTGGGGCGCGTCGATTGCCTGGACCTCGGCGATGATGCGGCCCGACCTGTTCCGCGCGATTGCCGCGCTGAGCGTGCCGCATCGCGCGCGGCCGCCGGCGCCACCGCTCGCCACGCTGCGCAAGTCGGGGATTACCCGGTTCTATCAGCAATATTTCCAGGAGCCGGGTGTCGCCGAGGCAGAGTTCGAGCGCGATATCGCGACCACGATGCGCCGCATCCTCGGCGCGGGCGGCTTCGGCGACCAGGACAGATCCGACCAGGTGATGATCGTCCCCGAGGGCGGGTTTCTCGAGTTGCTGCGCTATCCCGAGACACTGCCCGCCTGGCTCACCGAGCGGGATCTCGCGGTGATGACCGAGAATTTTTCCCGCAGCGGCTTTCGCGGCGGGCTGAACTACTACCGCAACATCGACCGCAACTGGGAGCTCACCGGCCCGTGGCAGGGTGCGCGGATCATGCAGCCGGCGCTGTTCATCGGCGGCACCAAGGACGTGGTGCTGCACCCGAAATTCGGCGGC
>DATIMU010000564.1:0-1520 GCA_035475015.1 Acetobacteraceae bacterium | reverse complement strand
ATAGAACCCCCTCGCGGGCGGTCTAGGCTGGTTGAACGAGCCCCAAGGACGCCCGGCCGTGCAGGACGACCGACGACGCCGCTTCGAGCTTCTGGCGCTGCCGCATCTGGACGCGGCCTACAATCTCGCGCGCTGGCTCGCCGGCAACTCCGCCGACGCCGAGGATGTGTTGCAGGACGCCTATCTGCGCGCGTTCCGCTATTTCGACGCGTTTCGCGGCGGCCCAGACATCCGGGTCTGGCTGCTCAGCATCGTGCGGAACACATTTCTAAGCTGGGTGAAGGAGAACCGATCCAGCCGGCTCGTCTTCGTCCCTGACGACCACAGCACGGAGGCGGCCGAGCCCGCCGAGACGATGTGGGGCGAGGCGCCCCGCGACCCGGAAGCGCTGATGCTGCGAGCCGCCGATAGCGGAACGCTCAACCGCCTGGTCGAGGATTTGCCCACGGAATACCGGGAGGTGCTGCTGCTGCGCGAGGTGGAGGAGATGTCGTATCGCGACATCTCCGCCGTCGTCGGGGTGCCGATCGGCACGGTGATGTCTCGGCTCGCCCGCTCGCGCGCGATGCTGCGCCACCGGTGGCACGCCCAATCCGCCAAGGAGGCCTCGCCCAAGGAGAATCGACATGGAGTGTGACCGCGCCTCGGCCTTGCTCCACCCGTTGATCGACGGAGAGCTCGGCTTTCTCGGGCGGCAGCGGCTGTTGCGCCACGTCGCGCGTTGCGGCGGCTGCGCGGGGAGACTCTCCGAACTGCAGGCGCTGCAGACGGCGCTCCGCACGAAGCTGCAATACCATCGCGCGCCGCCGGCGCTCGCGGCGAGGATCGGCGCGGCGATCGCGCGCGAGACGCCCTCGCTCGGCCCTGCCCGTCGGCGCCTGTTCGGGCGCAGCGGCGGCGCGCGGGCCGGCTTCGGGCTCGCGGGGGGACTGGTCGGCGCGGCGGCCGGCGTCGGGCTCACCCTGCTCGTGACGGGAAGCGGCATCCGTCCCGGAGACGACACCGTCACCGCCGTCCTCGACAGCCATGTGCGCTCGCTGCTGCCCAATCACCTGACCGACGTGGTGACCAGCGACCGGCACACGGTAAAGCCCTGGCTGTCCTCGCGGGTCGATGTCTCGCCCCCGGTACGGGATCTGGCGGACGAGGGATTTCCCTTGATCGGCGGCCGGGTCGACTACGTGGACGGGCATCAGGTCGGCTGCGTCGTCTACCGGCACGACCGCCACATCATCAATCTGCTCGCCTGGTCCGCGCCCGGCACGGCCGACCAGGAGCTCAGAACGATGTCCCGGCAAGGCTTCAACCTGATGACGTGGCGCAAGGGCGGCATCACCTTTTGGGCAATCTCCGATCTCGAAGCGGGCGAACTGCGAAAATTCGTCCGTGAAATCGCCGCGACCGGCTGAGCGATGTGACCAGGAGGGAGGGGTGATGCTCATATGCAACAGTGCGGCCTGGACGCATCAGGAACCCCTTCCGAACTGTTGCGGGTGCCACCGAATTATGGCCTTACTTGA
>DATIMU010000563.1:0-14897 GCA_035475015.1 Acetobacteraceae bacterium | reverse complement strand
GGCCAACGGCGTGACCCAGTATGCCGGCACCGAATACAGCCTGCGCGGATTGACGCAGAACGGTGTCCCGCCGGGCAGTTTCAGCAGCCTCTCGACGCGCTCGACCGGCGATCTCGTGGTGAACTACGACAACGGGCAGTCGCGCATCATCGGCCGGGTGCCGGTGGTGACGTTCAACAATCCCGACGGGCTGCAGCGCCAGGATGGCCAGGCCTTCACCGCGACCAACTCATCGGGCACGCCGCTGGCCGAGGACGCCGGCACCAACGGCGCCGGCAGCCTGGTCACGCAATCGACGGAAAGCTCGAATGTCGACATCGCCAGCGAGTTCACCAAGCTGATCGTCGCCCAGCGTGCCTATTCGGCGAACACCAAGATGGTGACGACCGCCGATGACATGCTGCAGCAGACGATCGACATGAAGCGTTGAGCGCGGGACGGCGACCGTGAGTCTCGACGCCTCGCTGTCGATCGCATCCGGCAGCCTCGCCAACATCAACCGCCAGCTCGCACTGGTGTCGCAGAACGTCGCCAACGCCGCGACACCCGGCTACGCGCGCGAGGTCTCGACCCAGCAGAGCGTCACCGCCGGCGGGCTCGGGATGGGCGTGCATTCCGGCCCGGCGCAGCGCAACATCGACGCCGCGCTGCAGGCGGGCATGTTGGAACAGAACGCCACGGTCTCCGGCTTGCAGACGCGGCAGGCGGCGCTGCAAGCGATCGACGCCGCACTCGGCACGCCGGGCCAGGGGAGCGACCTGCCGAGCCTGCTCGGCAAGATGCAGGATGCGTTCTCCACCCTCGCCAGCGGCCCCGACAATCCGACGCAACAGCAGGCGGTGGTCAGCGCGGCCGGCACGCTGGCCAGCGGGATCAACAGCCTGAGCAGCGCCTACACCAGCCAGAGGCAGGCCGCGAACGACGCCATCCAATCCGATCTCAACACGCTGAACGGAGCGATGGGCACGATCTCCTCGCTCACCAAGCAGATCATCGTGCTGAAATCGTCGGGCCAAAGCACCGCCGACCTCGAGAGCCAGCGCGACGCGGCGCTGCAGAGCGTCTCGCAAATCGTCGATCTCAAGGTGCTCAACCAGGACAACGGCAACGTGGTGCTGGTGCTCGGCTCCGGCCTCAGCCCCTCGCTCGACACGCCGAGCCCGTTCTCCACCGGCCCGTCCACGATCGGCGCGGGATCGTACTACCCGGGCGGCGGCATCCCCGCCATCACCTTGGGCGGCGCGGACGTGACGTCGCAGCTGGTCGGCGGCTCGCTCGGGGCCAATATCACGCTGCGCGACAGCACGCTGCCCGCGGATCAGGCGGAGCTCGACGAGTTCTCGCAGAACCTCGCCTCGCGGTTCGACGCGCAGGGCCTGCGGCTGTTCACCGATCCCTCCGGGAACGTGCCGAGCGGCGGCGGCGCGCCGGTGCAATCGGGCTATGTGGGGTTCGCCGCCAGCATCCAGGTCAATCCCGCCGTGCAGACGGTGCCGTCGAAGGTGCGCGACGGAACTCAGTCGGTTCCCAACGATCCGACCGGCGCTAGCGCGTTCACCATGAACCCAGCCGGTGGGCCCGCCGGCTTCACCACGCTGATTGCGCGCGTGCTGGATTTCGCGCTCGGCACCCAGGCGCAGAGCGGCGTGACGCAGCCGGGGTTCCACACCACCGGCCTTGGCCCGACCGGCGCCGCATCCTCGCCCTATGCCGGGTCGGGCGCGCTGAGCACGCTGGCGACCGCGATGGTCGGTGCGCAATCGCAGGACAGCGCCACCGCCACCGGTCAGCTCGCCACCGAACAGGCCGTGCAGACCGCGCTGCAGAGCAAGTTCTCGGCGCAGAGCGGCGTCAGCATGGACACCGAGATGTCGACGATGGTGCAGCTGCAGAACGCCTACGGCGCCTCCGCCCGGCTGATCTCCGCGGCGCAGGCGATGTGGTCGCAGTTCCTGAACGCGGTACAGTGAGGCCCCTGCGATGAGCTATGCGCTGACCGGCCCGAGCGACTATGGCGGGCTGACCCGTCTGATCGGCGACAGCGCCGGCGTGCGCCAGCAGCTGGACACGCTCACCCAGCAGGCCGCCACAGGCCGTATTGCCGATAGCTACGCGGGCCTCGGCGGCACCGGTGCCACCGCTTCGCTCGATCTGCGTCCGCTCATCGGGCACCAGACGACGTGGCAAGGCAACATCGATACCGCCACCGGGCGGATGACGGTGGCGCAGACCGCCATGACGCAGATCCAGCAAGTGGCGTCCAACCTCTATGCGCAGCTCAACAACCTGAACGGGCTGAGCGCGGATGCCGTGGACAGCGTCGCGGCGTCGGCGCGCCAGGCGCTGCAGCAGGTCGCCGGCTTGCTCAACACCAAGAACGGCGACGTCTATGTCTTCGCCGGCCAGGATACCGCCAATCCGCCGGTGCCGAACTCCGACCAGATCCTTGCGAGTGGCTTCTACACGCAGATTTCGACGGCGGTCTCGGGGCTCGGGACGAGTGCCGCTCCGGTCATCGCGGCGACCATGGCGACCGCTTCCTCGAACGCGACGGGCACCTCGCCGTTCTCGGCCGCCCTGTCGCAGCCCGCCGCGTCGATCCCGCTGGCCACCGTCGAGACCGGCGAGGGGCAGCGCACGCCGGTCGGGCTGGCGGCGAGCGCAAATGCGTTCACGGCTTCCACCGGCAGCTCCACGACCGGCTCCTATATGCGCGACGTGCTGCGGGCACTCGCCACCATCGGTTCGCTCAGCAGCAGCCAGCTCGGCTCGGGGGGCTTTCAGGACTTGGTGCAGGACACGCGCACCAGCCTGAGCGGCGCGATGTCCGCGATGGCGGGCGACGTGGGCGTGCTCGGCAACGCGCAGAGCCGGCTGGCCACCACCAAGACGCAGCTCTCCGACACGTCGACGGCGCTGACCTCGCAGGTCTCGTCGGCCGAGGACGTGGACATGGCGGCGACCCTGTCGCGGATCACCCTGACGCAGACCCAGCTGCAGGCCTCCTACCAGCTGATCGCTAGTATCAGCAGCCTGTCGCTGGTCAAGTTCCTGTCGAGCTGACGAGAAAATGGGTGGGCGGCTTCACCCTCCCTTAACCACGATGCCGCAAGATGCCGGCAGGCCCGCAAAAAGGCGGGGACATGCGAAACACTCTGGACAGATAAGGTAAGACACCATGTCCCTGAATTCCGTGAACACCAACTCCGGCGCGATGATCGCGCTGCAGTCGCTGAATGCCACCAATTCCCAGCTCGCCACGGTGCAGAAGCAGATCTCCACCGGCTACCGCGTGGCGGACGCTACCGACGACGGCGCGGCCTACGCGATCGCCCAGGGGGTGCGCTCCAATGTCGGCGCGCTGACCAGCGCGAACCAGCAGCTCGGCAACGTGAAGGGGCTGCTCGCGACCACCAACTCCGCCCTGACCAACGTCTCGAACACTATGATTAATATGAAGAATCTGCTGGTCAAGCTGGCCGACGGCAACGTCCAGGGTGATGCGCGGACCCAGGATATCGCATCCTACAACTCCTATGCCGCCAGCCTGAAGAGCGCCATCTCCGATGCGACCTACAGCGGCAAGACGCTGATCGGCGACATCGGCTCGGCCAAGTCGGGATTCGGTTCCGTCAACGTCGTTCGTAACGAGGTCGGCTCCACCTACGGCATCGGGACGTTCAGTGGCTCGGCGCTCTACGGTGCAGTAACCAATGGCGGCGCGATCACCAACGCCGCCGGCGCGGCCGCCCTGATCACCGCGGGTGGCAGTTTCGTCACTCAATTCAACAAGATCAGCTCGCAGCTCAACGCCTACGGCGCCGCGTCGAACTACGTGGACAGCCAGGTCAGCTACAACAACGACAAGATTGACGCGCTGAACTCCGGCCTCGGGTCGCTGATCGACGCGGATCTCGCGAAGGAATCGGCGCAGATGCAGTCCCTGCAGATCCGCCAGCAGCTCGGCACGCAGTCGCTGTCGATCGCCAACCAGGCGCCGCAGAGCCTGCTCAGCCTGTTCAAGTAGGCGGCATCCCGGAGGCGGGCAGGACGCCCGCCTCCGGGCGCTGACACTCGGCCGGCTCGCCGGCGAACCCGCGAGCGAGATCCGCGCTCCGGCGGACGAACAGGAACAGGCGCATGTCGAACTTGGTCTTAGAGTTGCGCCAGGGCGAGATGATGATCGTCAACGGCGCGCCCATCCGCTTTCGCACCAAATCCCGCATCGAACTGACCGCCAAGGCGCGGTTCCTGTTCGGCAAGCAGATCATGCCGCCCGATCAGGCGGACAGCCCGGCGCGACGGATCTATTTCGCATTGCAGGCGGCCTATATCGGCACCGACGAGGAGCGCGAGCGCGGGCTCGCCGCGGCCCGCGACCTGGTCGAGGCCTTCAAGGGGGCGACCACCTCCGCCCTCGCCCGCGAGATCCTCGACCGCGCGTTGGCCCACGCCGAGGCGGACGATTGCTATCAGGCACTGAAGCTCGCCCGACGGATCATCCGCCACGAGGACGCGGCACTCGGTCGGACGACGCTGCCCGCGGGATCGGCCAATTCCTATGGAGAGCAAAGCCTATCATGTACACCATGACGCGCGCGGCCCGCGCCTATGAGGCCTCGTCCTCGCATCGCAGCCTGCGCGAGCAGGAAGCGGACGTGTTCCGTCGCGCCAATGGCGCGCTGCGCTCGGCACGCGATCAGGGCGTCATCCCGCGGGTGCACGCGATCGCCGACAATCGCCGCCTGTGGATGGCGATGATCGACCTGCTGCGCGACGGGGCGAACGCGCTGCCCGAGGAGTTGCGCGCATCGATGGTCTCGGTCGGCCTCGCGGTGCAGCGCGAGATGGACCGCGAGACGCCGGATTTCGACTTCCTGATCTCGGTGAACGAAAACATCGCCGCCGGCCTGTCCGGCGCGCCCTGATCGGCGGCTCGTCATGAGCGGCACACTCACACTCAGCAGCTATCTTCCGTCCCTGTTCGGCGTCGGCAGCTCGACGGACAGCAGCAATCTGCTTGCCACGCTGTACGGCTATGCCGGACAGTCCGCAGCGTCGTCCGGCCAGAACCCGGTCACCGCCTTGCTGCAGGCCGAGCAGAACGAGACCAAGAGCGTCGCCACGACGGCGGCACAGCCGGCGGTGGCCCGCGACGTCGCCGCCTTCCGCGCGGGGGTCGCCAACGCCAAGGACGCCGCGGCGCTGCTCTCCGACCCGGCGGTGATGAAGGTGCTGCTGACCGCGAACGGCTTGGGCGACCAGCTGCAGTATACCGCCTTGGCCAAGAAGGCGCTCCTGTCCAACACGAGCGATCCCACGGCGCTGGCCAATCAGCTCACCAACACGCAGTGGAAAGCCACCGCGCAAACCTACGACTTCGCCAATCAGGGGCTGGCGGTGATCCAGAATCCGAAGGTCCTGGACACGCTCGCCAACGCCTATGCCGAGGTGACGTGGCGGCAGTCGCTGGACGCCACCACACCGGGCTTGTCCGACGCCCTCACCTTCCGCGCCCAGGCCGCCAGCGTCACCTCGGTCGATCAGATCCTGGGAGACCCGGTGTTGCGCCGCGTGGTGACCACGGCACTCGGCATCCCCCAGCAGATCGCGTTCCAGGACCTTCCCGCCCAGGAGAACGCGATCAGCACGCGGCTTGACATCACGCAGCTGCAAGATCCGCGCTTCGTCGAGAAGTTTGCCCAGCGCTACCTCGTGGCAGCCGCCAATTCGGCGTCGAGCAGCTCGACCACGCCCGATCTGATGAGCCTCGCGGTGCAGGCACGGGGCCTTGTCGTCTGAACCCCTCATTCCTTTGCAATTGGCTCAAAAGGAGCCCGACATGGATGCCTTGCCAAGCCTCGCCGACCCGGACGCGCTCACCCGCCGCGTCGCCACGCTGATCGATGCCGGCCGGACCGGCGCCGCCCGGCCGCTCCTCGCGGCGATTCGGCGAATGGCGCCCTCTTCGCCGGAGCTGACCCGCCTGTCGGTCCGTCTCGCGATGCGCGACGGACTCCCGCTGGAGGCGCTGGACGAGCTCGACGCCGCCGTCGCGGCAACCCCGGCGGAGCCCGCCTTGCGCGTGCTGCGGGCCGAACTACGGTTGCAGACCGACGAGCCCGCCGGTGCGGCGGCGGATGCGGCGGAAGCGGTCGTCCTTGATCCCGGCAACCCGATCGCCAAGGCGCTGCTCGGAATGGCCCTCCTCGGGCTCGGCCGCACGGCCGACGCCGCGGCGTGCCTCGACGATGCCGTCCGGATGACGCCGGCCAATCCATTCTTCCGCCAGGGCTTGGCCGACGCGCGCGAGGCTGACGGGGATGGCGCCGGGGCGGAGGAGGCGCTGGCGACCGGCATCGAGCTCTGTCCCGGCGCAGTCGGCTTGCGCAATGCGGCGATCCTGCTGCGCGTGCGGCGCGGCGATTTCGCGGGTGCCGTCGCCGAGGCCGCCGCCGCGCGCCACGCCGGCGTGGTGGATGCTTGCGTATTGGGGCTGCAGGGCCACGCGCTCTCGAGCCTCGGCCGTCACGAGGAGGCGGCGGCGGCCTATCATGAGGCCCTGAAGCTCGGCCCCGACGACGTGTATGTGCGTCACATGGTTGCGTCGTCCGGCGCCTTGCCGTCCGGCGATCGCGCGCCAGAGCAGTATGTTCGCGCCGTATTCGACGGCTATGCGGAGCGGTTCGAGGCGCATCTGCTGGCGCTCGGCTACCGCGTGCCAGGACTGATCCGCGCCGCCCTGCAGCGTCACCTCCCGGCGCCCCGGCCGGACGATGTCGCCCCCGCGGTGCTCGATCTCGGCTGCGGCACCGGGCTGCTCGCCGTCGCGGGTTGCGACCTGCCGCTCGGCCCTTGGGTGGGGGTGGACGTCTCCGCGCGGATGCTGGCCGAGGCCGGCGCCAAGCAATTCTATGCCGAGCTGCACGAAGCCGACCTGATGACGACGCTCTCGACGGAAGAACGGCGCTGGCCGGTCATCCTCGCGGGTGACGTGTTCTGTTACTTCGGCGCCCTCGATGCCGCGTTGGCCCTGGTGCACGATCGACTGCTTCCGGGCGGCCTCTTCGTGTTCTCGCTGGAGGAACGCGAGGCGACCGCCGGCGGTCCCGTGGGGCCGGATGTCGGCTGGCGCCTGGGAAGGCAAGGTCGATTCGCGCATGAGAGTGGCTATGTCGAGATCGCGGCTCGCTCGGCCGGCCTCGAGGTTCGTGCGCTCGACCGCGAGACCCTGCGCCGCGAGGCCGGCGCGTCGGTGCCCGGCCTGCTCGTCGTGCTCGCCCGTCCGCGATGACCGTCGCGGCCCTGGCGACCGCGAGACCGATCGACCGGGAGCACGGCGACGCGTCAGTGGCGCTGCTGCGGCGCGCCGTCGCGCTGTGCCGAGACGGCGATCGCGAGGCTGGATGCGCAGCGCTACGCGAGCTCGCCGAGGCAATTCCTGATTGGGACGAGCCACCGCTGCGTCTCGCGCAGGTGCTGCGGGAGAGTGGCGAGGTCGGGGCGGCCGAGGCGGCTTACGAGGCGGTGCTGGCGATCCGCTCGGGGCGGCCGGAGGCCCTGCTGGGTCTGGCGGCGCTGCTTATGCTGCGTGGAGAGCCGGTGCGGGCGCGGTCGCTCCTGGTCCGCTGCTGCGGCATCGTGCCGGGACAGGCGGAGGTGTGGGACGCGCTGGGTGTTTCGCTATTGATGACGGACGATCCCGCGAGCGCCGAGGCGGCGTTCGCCGAGGCCCAGCGCCTGGCGCCGCTCATGGTGGACTACGCGCTGCACCGAGCCGAAGCCGCGCTGGCGGCGGGAACCGGCGAGCGGGAACTGGCGCGGGCGGAGTCGGCGAGCGAGCAGGAGCCGACCAACGTCGCGCTGCTGTGCGCGAGGGGGCTCCTGCTGGACCGGCTCGGGCAACGCGAGGCCGCCGCCGACATCCTGGAAGCGGCCACGGCGCTCGACCCCGATGCCGCCGCGCCGGCCGTGCTGCTCGGGCGCGCGCTGGCGTCGCTCAGCCGGCTGCGCGACGCGGAGGCCGTGCTGGCGCGAGCGATCGAGCTCGATCCGGACAATCCGCAGCCCCGCAATGACCGCGCCGTGATGCTGATACGCATGCAGCGCTATGCCGAGGCGCGGGAATTGCTGCGCGATCTGATCGAGACGCACGGGCGCGATCCGGTGGTGCTGTGCAATCTGGCCAATGCGACCGTCGCGCTGGGTGAGCAGGCGGAGGCCGTGTGCCTTGCCGAGGAGGCGACGGCACTCGCGCCCGACGCGGTGCTGCCCTGGCGCACGCTGTGCAATGCGCTGCCCTATCGAGCGGGGATCGGCGGCGACGAACTCCTCGCCATGTCTCGGAAATGCGCCCGACGCCTGCCGCGCGCCCCCGCGCCGCCCTGGACCTGCCGTGCTGACCCGGATCGCCGCCTGCGGGTTGGCCTGCTGTCGGGCTCGCTCAAGACGCATCCGGTGGGCTGGCTGACGGTCGCCGGCTTCGAGGCGCTGGACCCGGCGGCGTTCGAGATCGTCTGCCTGGTGCAGGACGGCGCCGACGATCCGCTGGCACGACGCTTCCGCGCGCTCGCGTCGGGCTGGCACGAGGTGGGCGGGCTGGACGACGCGGCCCTCGCAACCTTCGCGCGCGCGCTCTCGATCGACGTGCTGATCGACCTTGGCGGCTATGGCGAGGCGGGCCGGATGCCCGCCTGCGCGTTCCGCCTGGCGCCGGTGCAGGTGAAATGGGTGGGAATGCAGAACCACGGCACCGGCCTGCCCGAAATGGACTGGTTCCTGACCGACCGATGGGAGACCCCGGCCGGGTTCGAGCGCTTCTATGACGAGCGCCTGCTGCGGTTGCCCGACGGCTATGTCTGCTACAGCCCGCCGGCGCACGCGCCAGCCGTGGCGCCCTTGCCGGCGCTTGCCAACGGCTTCGTGACCTTCGGCTGCTTCAACAATCTCGCCAAGATCACGCCATCGGTCGTCGCCGCCTGGGTCCGGGTGCTGCGCGACCTGCCGACCGCGCGGCTGGTGCTGAAGACCCACCAGTTCTCCGATGCCGGCACGCGCGATCGCACCCGCGCGCGGTTCGCGGAACTGGGCATCGAGCCTTCCCGCATCGAGCTGCAGGGAGCGTCGGGGCACCGGCAATTCCTCGCGGAATACAATCGGGTCGATCTGGTGCTCGATCCCTTCCCCTATTCCGGTGGCCTCACGACGTGCGAGGCGCTCTGGATGGGCGTTCCCACGCTTACGCTTCCGGGTGAGACGTTCGCATCGCGCCACAGCACCAGCCATATGTGCAACATGGGGCTCGCCGACTGGGTGGCCGTGGATGTCGAGGACTACGTGGCGCTGGCCGCGCGCAAGAGCGCCGATATCGGCGCGCTTGCCGACCTGCGGGCCGGGCTGCGGCCTCGGATGCGTGCAAGCCCGCTCTGCGACGCGCCGCGATTCGGCCGCGGCCTCGGCGCGGCGCTGCGCCACACCTGGCACGATTGGTGCCATCAACGGACGATGGCACCGGAATGAGCCAGGGTGCTCGTCACGCTGGCAGGAGAGCAGGCCGACCGGAATGACGGGCCGCCCCGGCCGAGTTTTTCGGCTGCTCGACGGGCGCGATGGCCTACGTGCCCTTCGTCGTCGCGGAATGAGGATCGGCGGCCGTGGGGTCGGCGGCGCTGTTCGACGATCGTCCCGGAGGCGGGGCGCCGTCGGTCCCGGTTCGCTCCCAGACCCGGTAGGCCTCGAGCTGCCGCTCGGTCGGAATGGAGCCCGTGACGGTCCCGGCTTCGGAGTGAAACTCGATAATGACCATGCCGAGCGCACCGTCGAGGCGCAGCGAAGGATTGGGGCGGGCGGTGTCATTTTGCGAGTGTCGCGGCGGCACGGCGGTGGATGCGGCGTCCTTGCTTCCGGGTAGTTCCGCGACAGGGGCAACCGGCGGCGTGGGGCGAACCAGGAGATCGTTCGGCATGACGGGCGACCTATGTTGACGCCGTCCTGGCGCGAGCGATGCGTCTCAATATTCGCTACATTCGTGTACGAACGGTTAAGCCCATCACCCTGGCCGCCAGTTGAAGCGGCTGGCGAGCCAATGCCGTAGCTCGAGCAGGGTTCCCGCGTCGGTTGCGACGGCGCCGGTGCTCGCCGCCGCGCCGGCGCCGCTCACCGGGCGGACGGATGCGGCATCCGCCGCGGCCTGCAGTTCGGGGGAGCCCGCCGCCTGGGCTCCCGCGCGACGCCAGAGCGCCACGATCGCAGCGGGTGTCAGCTGTGGCAGCATCAGGCCGAAATCGAGCCGCGCCGCCGCCGCCGCCGCCGCATAGGCGTCGTACAGCCGCCCGGCGGGCGCTGCGTGGTGCAGCCTGCCATAGACCTCGGTCATGCGCGGCAAGTCGGGGAACAGCGGGTCCCGCGCCGGGCTGCCCTCGGCGTCGAAGGCGCCGAGCGAGAACAGCGGCCGCACGCCGACCGGTGCCAGCATCGCGAGACGGTCGGGCACGTGCGGCCCGGACAGGAACACCAGGTCCAGTTCGCCGCGCGCGAACGAGTTTCGGATGGCGGCCGGCTGGGACAATCCGAAGACCGGCACCGGCTCGGCGCCGAGCAGGTCGATCGCGAGCAGCGCCGCCAGTTCCGGTCCGCCCGGCCCGCCGGCGGCGATGCGCAGCCGGTTGCCGGGCGCCAGCATGGCCGGTCCCACCCGGCCGGCGACGATCCCCGGCGTCATGCCGGCCATCACCGGAACCCAATGCGCCGCGTCGAACTGCGCGCGCGGATCGCCGGCGAGCCAGGCGAGCGCCGCGGCGCCCGGTACCAGCAGCACGGTCGCGCCATCGGGCGCGGTCCGCGCATCGAACTGATTGGCCCCCGTCACGCCGTCCGCGCCCCCGGCGCTCAGCACGCGGACGGCGGGGCCTTGCGGCAGGTACCGCGCCAACGCCGGCGCCAGCACACGGCCCCAGCGGTCCAGCTCCCCGCCATCCGGTCCGGCGACGAGGATCGCCGCACCCGCCGGGAACGGCGTTGCCTGGGACGCGACCGCGAATTGAGAGCCGTGCGGCGCGCCGGCGACAGCGGCACCGGCCCACCCGATCGCGGGCAGGCTGGCCAGAAGCTGCAACACGCGGCGCCGACCCCGTGGGGAACGGTCCGGGCGCGCCAGGGCGTCGGTCATCGAGGGCTTCCTCCCACGCGGGGGGCGGCCCGCGGCGATGCGCCCCCGTACTCTCCTACGCCGAAGCGCCCGGATGTCAAACCGCCATGCACACGAAGGCGTTCCGCCGGCCATGCACGCGCGAGTTACGCGCGAGGGCGTGTCTACCGCTCGTAGGCAACCAGCGATTCGCAGGGCACGTCGAGCCGTTCGCGGCCGTTGAGGAAGGCGAGCTCGATCAGCGCGGCGGCGGCCGGCACCACCGCGCCCACCCGGCGCAGCAGGGCGATGCCGGCGGCCATCGTCCCGCCGGTCGCCAGCAGGTCGTCCACCACCACGATGCGCTGTCCCGGCTGCACCGCGTCGGCCTGGATCTCGATCCGGTCGGAGCCGTATTCCAGCGCGTAGTCGAGCCCGACCGTCTCGCCGGGCAGCTTGCCGCGCTTGCGCAGCATGATGAAACCGCAGCCGAGCTTGAGCGCCAGGGGGGCCGCGATCAGGAAGCCGCGGCTCTCGACCCCCGCGACAAGGTCGGGGTGGTAGGCGCGCACCGCGCGCGCCATCCGACCCATTGCCACCTGCCAAGCGTCCGCGTCGCGCAGCAAGGTCGAGATGTCGTAGAACAGGATGCCGGGCTTCGGGAAATCGGGGATGCCCCGGATGTGATCCTTGAGGTCCATGAGCGGCTCCGACTGCTGCCTGCGGGGTGTAGAGGGCACCCGGCCCGTCGGCAACCTCGCGCGTCGGCAACCTTGCACGGTTTGGCTCTACGGCCGCGAGCGGCTAAAAGCCGGCGCCATGCCCCGCGTGCTCATCGCCAGCTGTGCCGGACTGGCCGGCTTCGTCCTCTACGTCGCCGCCGTCGTGACCCTGGCCGACCCGGTGGCGCGGCTGCACTGGAGCGTCCAGGCGCTGTACTTTCTCGTCGCCGGCCTGCTGTGGACCATTCCGGCGCGCTGGCTGATGTACTGGGCGGCGCGACGCTGAGGAACCGGCGGCGCTGACGCATCCTGGCTCGCTTCGCCGAAACGTCATGGTATCGTGAAGCCAGCGCAACGCGGTAGCCCTATGCCGCGAGCCCGCACCTGGGGGGATACCGTCCGATGAAGCGTCGCACCTTGCTCGCCGGCTCCGTGGCGCTCGCCGCCTCCCCGCTCGCGCGGCCCGCGCTGGCGCAGGCGCGGACCAAGATCATCTGGTGGCACGCCATGACGGCGGCGCTGGGCGACGAGGTGAACCGGCTCGCCGCGGCGTTCAATGCGAGCCAGGGCGAGGTCGAGCTGACTGCGCTCTACAAGGGCAGCTACCCCGACACCATGACGGCGACCATCGCCGCCTTCCGCGCCGGCCAGGCGCCGCAGCTGGTGCAGATCTTCGAGGTCGGCACTGCCTCGATGCTGGCGGCGGGCAAGGCCGTGAAACAGGTCTGGGAACTGGCGAAGGAGACCGGCACGCCGATCGACCCGGCCGCCTACATCCCGGCGGTGCGCGGCTATTACAGCTTGCCGGACGGGCGGATGGCCTCGATGCCGTTCAATTCCTCCACGGCGATCACCTGGATCAACAAGGACGCCTTCGAGAAGGCCGGGCTCGACCCCGCCAAGCCGCCCGCCACGTGGGACGAGGTGATCGCGGCGGGTCGTGCCATCAAGGCGAAGGGCGCGGCCGACGTGCCGGTGACGACCTCGTGGCCGAGCTGGATTCAGTTCGAGCAATACAGCGCGCTGCACGACATCCCGTTCGCCACCAAGGCCAACGGCTTCGAGGGGCTCGACGCCGAGCTCCTGGTGAACAGCGCCAAGCACGTCAAGCACGTCCAGCGGCTGATCGACATGGCGAAGGAGGGCGTCTTCAAATACGCCGGCCGCGACAACGCGCCGGACCCGCTGCTGATCTCCGGCCAGGCGGGCATCAGCTTCGCGACCTCCGGCCTGCGCGGCGATCTGGCGAAGAGCGCCAAATTCGCCTGGGCGCCGGCGATGCTGCCCTACGACCAGACGCTGATCGCGACCCCGCTGAACTCGATCATCGGTGGCGCCAGCCTGTGGCCGATGACCGCGCCCGGCCGCACGCCGGCCGAGTACAAGGGCGTCGCCTCGTTCCTCGCGTTCCTCTCCACCCCGGAGAACGCCGCCGCCTGGCACCAGCACACCGGCTACGTCCCGGTGACGCTCGCCGGCTACGAGTTGTCGAAGAAGCAGGGGTTCTATGGGAAAAACCCGGGCGCCGACCTGCCGATCCACCAGCTCACCCGCGGCACGCCGACGGCGAATTCCAAGGGGCTGCGGCTTGGCCGACTGCCGGAGATTCGCAACATCATCCAGGAGGAACTGGAGAAGGCGCTGGCCGGCCAGCAGGGCGCGCAGGCGGCGATGGACAGCGCGGTGGCGCGCGGCAACCGCGTGTTGCGCGAGTTTGAGCGTTCGGTGAGGACCTGACCGGGCCGTTGTCGCGGGGCCTTCGTTGGATCGACGCACGATCTTTCCGCACCGGGTGCTGCCGGTGCTGCTGGTGGCGCCGCAGCTGCTGCTGACCGCGTTCTTCTTCCTGTGGCCGGCGGCGCAGGCGATCTGGTCGAGTTTTACGCTTCAAGACCCGTTCGGCCAGCGCAGCGTGTTCGTCGGGTTCGAGAATTTTTCCCTGCTGCTGGGCGACCCGCTCTACCGGCAATCCATGCTGCTGACCCTTTTCTTTTGTGTCGCGGTCAGCGCGATCTCGATGGCGGTGGCCTTGCTGCTCGCGGTGTTCGCCGACCGCGAGATACGCGGCCGCGCGCTCTACCGCACCCTGCTGATCTGGCCCTACGCGGTCGCACCCGCCATAGCGGCGGTGCTGTGGCTGTTCCTGCTGAGCCCGCGCATCGGGCTGCTCGGGCGCTGGCTGGCGGCGGCGGGCATCGACTGGAACTATTACGTCAACGGCAGCCAGGCGCTGGCGATGGTGATATTGGCGAGTGCGTGGAAGCAGGTGAGCTACAATTTCATCTTCTTCGTCGCCGGCCTGCAATCCATCCCCCGCGCGGTGATCGAGGCCGCCCGCATGGACGGCGCCCGCGGCTGGCGCCGCTTCCGCACCATCACCTTCCCGCTGCTCTCGCCGACGGTCTTTTTCCTGTTGGTGGTGAACCTCGTCTACGCCGCGTTCGACACGTTCGGCACCATCTGGGCACTGACCAAAGGCGGCCCCGGCAAGGCGACCGAAACCCTGGTGGTGAAAGTGTACCGCGACGGCTACCTAAACACCGACATCGGCTCCTCCGCCGCGCAATCGGTGGTGCTGATGGTTGCGGTGATTGGGTTGACTGCCATCCAGTTCCGGTTCCTCGGGCGGAGAACGCAGCCATGAGCAAAGTAGGGCGCGGAAGGAGCGTAGCGCATTCCGTCGGGGGGCGGCCGAATACGCCTCGCTCCTTCCGCCTTATCCTTAGCTGCCGCATCCACCAGACGCTCCGGGCCAACTTCCGTTGTGGCAGCAGGAGTAACGGGGCGCCTTCGGGAAGGTGCCGATTTGGTCTTGTGACGGAAGCTTGGGAGACCACCGGAGCACGGTGCTGATGATGGGCCGGGCTTAAGAAAACGGGGCGGTTTGCGTGAAAGAGTTTTGGAAGATCGCTGGATGCACCATTTTGATTGGCTTGCTGGCAACCGACATAGGAATGCAAATCGGGCGCTATACGCCTATCCAAAGGGAGCCTTATAGGCCGGCTGCAGGCACTAGAATTGCCGAAAGTAACCAGCCAAAGCAAAATCCA
>DATIMU010000562.1:0-6720 GCA_035475015.1 Acetobacteraceae bacterium | reverse complement strand
ACCGGGCGGATGTATCCCGAGATGTGGGGCCGCGCCGGCGCGCTCATCATCTTCCTCGGCTTCAACGTGACCTTCGCGCCGCAATTCCTGCTCGGCTATCTCGGGATGCCGAGGCGCTACCATTCCTATCCGCCGGACTTCCAGGTGCTCAACGTGCTGTCCTCGGCGGGGGCGACGATCCTGGCGGCGGGCTACCTCCTGCCGCTGTTCTATCTGACCTGGTCGCTGTTCCGCGGCGAGCGGGCGCCGGCGAACCCGTGGGGGGCGACGGGGCTCGAATGGCAGACGCCCTCGCCGCCGCCGGCGAAGAATTTCGCCAGCACCCCGGTCGTGACCGAGCCGCCCTATACCTATCCGCCCCCGGAACTCGTGCAGCGCCATGTCTGACGCCTACGTCCCGCACGAATTCCAGTATTCCAGCGCCGACCACCAGGCGGGGACGGCGGTTGCCGGGATGTGGCTGTTCCTGGCCACCGAGGTGCTGTTCTTCGGCGGCCTGTTCCTCTGCTGGATCTACGCCCGCACGCAGAACCTCGCGGGATTCGACGCGGCGGCAAGCGAGACCGAGCTGTGGATCGGCACCCTCAACACCGGCATCCTGCTGACCAGCAGCCTAGTCTACTCGACCGGCATCGCCTTCGCGCGGGTCGGCGACAACCGCCGGCTGGTGCAGTGCTGCCTCGGCGCGATCATTCTCGGACTGGCCTTTCTCGCGCTCAAGTTCGGCCTGGAGTGGTCCGACGACTTCGAAAAACACCTCTGGCCGGTCGGCCCGGACTTCAAGTTCACCGGCCCGATCGCGGGCGGCGCGCGATTGTTCTACGTGTTCTACTTCATCGGCACCGGCCTGCACGGCGTCCACATGGTGGTGGGCGTGTTCCTGGTCGCGATGATCGCCTGGCGCGCGCGGCGCGGCGAATTCTCGCCGGCCTACGCGACACCGGTCGAGGTGGTCGGGATGTACTGGAGCTTCGTCGATGTCGTCTGGATCATCCTCTACCCGCTGATCTACCTGATCGGGAGGAGTTGATGCCGCCGCGCCTGCCGCGCCTGCTGATCGCCTGGGTGATCCTCCTGGTCCTGCTCGGGATCGAGTTCGGCGCGAGCTTCCTGCCCCTGGCCCCCTGGCCGCGCGTGCTGATCCTGCTGCCGGCCCTGGCGATGGCGGCGATCGTCGGGGTGGTGTTCATGGAGGTCGGGCGCGGGCCGGTGGTGGCGCGCGGCTTCGCCGTGGCCGGGCTGTTCTGGCTGCTGGTGCTGCTGGGCCTCGGCAGCATGGACCCGCTGACCCGGACCGATTATCACACGACCGTCGCGCATCCCGAGTGATCGCGACGCTCACTCGGGATGCATCCGAGGCTCTGGGAGCCTCATCGCAGCGGATATAGATACCAGCCTCCATGACCCCACGGCTCCCATGAATCTACGGCGCCTGCTCGTTGGCCTCGTCGCCGCCTGCCATCGCCACGCGCGCCTCGTCGTGCTCGTGGGCATCCTGCTCGCGGCCTTCTCCGCGTGGTACTCGGCCGGACATCTCGGGGTCAGCACCGACACCGATCAGATGTTCTCGGCGAGCCTGCCCTGGCGGCAGCGGGCGATCGCGCTGCAGAAGGAGTTTCCGCAGAACCGCGACATCCTCGCCGTGGTGATCGACGCCGACCAGCCGGAGGAGGCGGACGCGACCGCCGCGGCGCTGGCGGACACGCTGGCGGCGGACCACACGCATTTCAGGTCGGTGACCCGGCCCGACGCCTCGCCCTTCCTGTCACGCGAGGGGTTGCTGTTCCTCGACCCCAAGCCGCTCGAAGCCCTGCTGAACCGCACCATCGATGCGCAGCCCTTCCTCGGCCAGCTCGCCGCCGACCCCAGCGCGCGCGGATTGTTCGCCGCCCTCGCGCTGCTCGGCGTCGGCGTTCAGAAGGATCAGGCGGATCTCGGCCCCTATCTGCCCACCCTGAAATCCTTCCACCAGTCGATGGTGAGCGCGCTCGAAGGGCACCCGCGCCCGCTGTCCTGGAGCCGACTCCTCGGCGGCGGCGTCGCCGATCTCGCCGGCAAGTACCGCTTCGTGCTGGTGCAGCCGAAGCTCGACTACGGCGCCCTCGAACCGGGGGGTGCCGCGACGGACGCGATCCGCGCCGCCGCCGCCGGGCTCGATTTCGTCAAGGCGGGCCAGGCGCGGGTGCGGATCACCGGGTCCGTCGCCCTCGCCGACGAGGAGTTCGCGACCGTCGCGCAGGGCGTGGTCGTCGGCCTGATCGCCAGCGTGCTGCTGATTACCCTGTGGCTGTTCCTCGCGGTGCGGACCTGGCGGCTGATCGTGCCGATCCTGCTCACGCTGGGGCTCGGCCTGATGCTCACGCTGCTGTTCGCCGCCGCCGCGATTGGCACACTCAACCTGGTCTCGGTCGGCTTCGGCATCCTGTTCGTCGGCATCGCGGTGGATTTCGCGATCCAGTTCAGCGTCCGATACCGTGACATAAGATCGCACCTGCAAGACCTCGCCCAGGCCCTGCCGGAGACCGGCCGGCGGGTCGGCGCCCAGGTCGCGGTGGCGGCGGCGACTACCGCGGCGGGGTTTCTTGCCTTCGTGCCGACCGATTTCGCCGGCGTGGCGGAACTCGGCCTGATCGCCGGCATCGGCATGGTGATCGCCTTCGCCTGCACACTCACCTTACTGCCGGCGGCGATCACCCTGTTCCGGCCTCACGCGGAGGCGGCGGAGGTCGGCTATCGCTGGGCGGCACGGTTCGATCCGCTGCTGCGCAACCGGCGGGGGCCGGTGTTGGCGGTGTTCGCCGCCCTCGCGTTGCTGGGGGCGGCAATGCTGCCCCGCCTGACCTTCGACCCCGACCCGCTGCACACCAAGAACCCCAACACCGAGGCGGTCCGCACGCTCTACGACCTGATGGATTCGCCGCTGACCAACCCGTTCACCATCGATGTGCTGGTGCCCGACGTCGCGCAGGCCAAGGTGCTCGCGGCCAAGCTCGGCAAGCTGCCGCTGGTCGCCCAGACGCGAACCCTCGCCAGCTTCATCCCCGACGACCAGCCGGAGAAGCTGGCGCTGATCGCGGACGCCAACAGCATCCTCTCCGCGACGCTGACCCCGCACGAGCCCGCCGCGCCGGTGACGCCGGATCAGGTCCGCCTAGCCGCCAAGACGGCCTACGACCAGATCGCCCCGGCGCTGGCCAAGCTGCCCGCCGACCACATCCTGGCGACCCTCGCCGCCGATCTGAAGCGGGTGAGCGAGGCGTCGGACCAGGTGGTGATGGGGCTCGACCGGGCGCTCACCCGCTTCCTGCCGGTGCAGATCGAGGCGCTGCGCACCGCGCTGACCGCGCAGCCCGTGACCTTGAAGGACATCCCGCCCGATCTCGCGCGCGACTGGGTGCTGCCGGACGGTCGGGCGCGGGTGCAGGCGGTGCCGAAGGCGGCGGCGGCGCAGAGCCCGGCGGTGTTGCGCGAGTTCGTCGCCGAGGTTCGCGCCGTGGCGCCCGACGCCGGCGGCTCGGCGGTCACGATCGAGGCAACCAGCAACACCGTGGTCAGCGCCTTCCGCACCGCGGCATTCGCCGCCCTGGTGGCGATCACCGTCATCCTGTTCGCGGCACTCCGCCGGGTGCTCGACCTCGCGCTGGTGCTGGCGCCGCTGCTGCTGTCCGGGCTGCTGACCGTGGTGGTTGTGACCTCCGCGTCGCTGCCGCTGAACTACGCGAACATCATCGCGCTGCCGCTGCTGCTCGGCGTCGGCGTGTCGTTCAACATCTACTTCGTGATGAACTGGCGCGCCGGGGAGACCGTGGTGCTGGGCTCGGCGACCGCGCGGGCGATCCTGTTCTCGGCGCTGACCACCGGCACGGCGTTCGGCTCGCTGGCGCTCTCGCCGCATCCCGGCACGGCGAGCATGGGGACGCTGCTGCTCATCAGCCTGGGCTGCACGCTGCTCGCCAGCCTGGTGTTCATCCCGTCGCTGCTCGCCGCCGTCCCGCCGCCAAGGAACCATTAACCCGCGCCAAGCAGGATGGCGCGATGCGCGGTTCCATCGCCTTGATATGCGTGCTGCTGGCGTCGTCCGGGGCAGTGGCTCAGTCGGCCGATTGCCCGACTGAGCCGCCCGCCTCCGGCGAGACCATGCCGCTGCTGCTCGATCTGCAGGGAATGCCAGGCGTGCCGCGCGGGCTCGGCGGCTATGTCGGCGCCAACATTCCGATGGCGGCACCCGGCATGGCTTGCACCGATGCGGGCCCCGGCAATGGCGAGGCCACGGCACCGGGCGACGTGCTGGCGGGGCCGCCGGGGGATGTGTTGCGCGGCGCCGGAGCGGGCGACGTCCTCAGTGGCGGTCGCGTGCCGCGCGTGGAGATCATCGACGTGCGATGATCGGGCGGTGCGGAGCCTGGTCGGCTCGAATTGATCCGCCCCCGTCATCGTGTGGCCCTTGCAGGCGCAGGCTCACCACGCCTCCGTCCTCTGGCCGCCGCCGTTCTCGCGGGCCTGACGCCGGGCCGTTCTCTTGGTTGGGTGGCGGAATGACTTCCGCCCTACGCACGACCCGGTAGGGCGGAAGTCATTCCGCCATCTTGCGCGGCCTCACGATCGCTTGCAGCCGGCGACCCCTGAGCGGAGATAGGGGCCAAGCACGGCGGCGATCCGGCATGGGCTGATCGTCCGGCGGACGCGGGCCGGCTGGCGGTGCAGGTTGAGCATCGTGGCCCCTCCCCCGGTCAGCGCGACGCGCGTCATCCCGGCGCGGCCGACGCGAGGCCCGGCGCCGGGGATCGGCAGGCCCGCGCCGACCGCCGCGACCGCCATGCGGTAGTAGCTCGCGAGCTCCGGCGTGTGGGAGTGATAGAGCCCGATCGCGGCATACCAGTTGCCGTTCGCCCCCTCGCGCAGCGAGCGCAGGAAGCGGGCGGCGTAGTCGGCATTGATTGCGGGGTCGAACGCATCGTCGAGCGAGCGGAAGGCATTCGGGTGCATCTGCAGATCCACCTGCATGCAGCCGACATCCATGAACTGCACCCCGTTCGCCAGACCCTGCTTGGCCCAGGCGACGGCTTCCGCCTTGGAGGCGAAGAAATAGCCCTGCCCGTCGGCGTTGATCGTCCAGGGCCAGGGTTCGAGCTCACCGGCCGCGTTGCGACGGCCACTTTCCACCTTGGCGATCGTGACGAGCAGGCCGGGCGGGGTCTCGTGCTTGCGTTCGGCGTGCTGGATCGCGTCGGCGCAGAGGGCGGTCTGGCGCGGGCCCGGTTGGGCGTGGGCGGCTATGGGGAGGAGGAGAAGGAGGAGGCAGGTGGCGAGGATGCGCGCTGCCGGGCAAAAACCCCTCACCCCGGCCCTCTCCGGCAAGGGGAGAGGGAGAAGAAAGCCCTCTCCCCTTGCGGGAGAGGGTTGGGTGAGAGGATGGCGCGGACCAGAGAACGCCGAGCGTGGGCGGCGTCGCGGGTGAGCGCGAGCAGCGCCGGGAGCTGGCCGGGGTGCGCCACCAGCGAGCGGAGCACCCGCAGGAGACCGATGGCACCCCGCGCATCGAGCGCCACGAGCGCCGCCGGGGGCAAGTCGCGCTCCGCCGGATCGCAGATCGCGCGCAGCGCCGCGAAAGGGAGCCCGTGCTCGAGCGCTACCCGCGCGACCGCGCCGCTCTCCAGATCGACCGCGACTGCACCAGTCATCTCGAACCAATGCCGCTTTTCCGCAGCACTCGCCACTGCTGTCTCGCCGCAAAGCAGCGTGCTGCCGTCGGCGCGCCCCAGAAGCGTGGGATCGGTGGGCAGGAGCGAGCCCGCCAGCAGCACATGCGATGGGACCACGACATCGCCCGGTCGCAACGCCGGGTCCAGCCCGCCGGCGAGGCCGAAGCTGACCAGCGCCGTCGCCCCGCCCGCCGCCAGCTGCCGCGCGGCGTCGGCCGCACCCGGGGCGGTGCCGCCGCCGATGGCGACCGGCCAGCCCGCGCGGCTGGCGATCCGCGCTTCCGCCCGGAGCCCGACGACGATCCCCATGCGCTCAGAAGCCAAATGCGACCTTGCGAGAATTGCCCCGCCGCAGGTTGCGGAAGCGTGCCATCGCGAGCAGCGGGAAGAACAGCCGGTAGCCGTGGTAGCGCAGGTAGAACACCCGGGGGAAACCGACCGCCGTGTAGGGCAGCTCGCGCCACTCGCCGTCGTCGCCCTGGGTGGCGACGAGGTATTCGAGGCCGCGCGCCACGGCGGGATGCTCCGCCTCGCCGGCCGCCATCAGGCCGAGCAGCGCCCATGCGGTCTGCGACGGCGTGCTCTCCTTATATTGCCCGGGGGGCGCGTCGCCGTAGCTCGCCTCGTCCTCGCCCCAGCCGCCGTCGTCGCGCTGAACCGCGACGAGCCACGCCACCGCACGGCGGACGCAGGGATCGTCGGGCGAGACCCCGGCCGCGTTGAGCGCGCAGAGCACGGACCAGGTGCCGTAGATGTAGTTCGTGCCCCAGCGGCCGAACCAGCTGCCGTCCGCCTCCTGATCCTGCCGCAGAAAGGCGAGGCCGCGCTCGATCACCGCGCGGTCCTCGGCGCGTCCGAGCTGGGCGAGGAACGAGACGCAGCGCGCGGTGACATCGGCGGTCGGCGGGTCGAGCAGCGCGCCGTGGTCGGCGAAGGGGATGTGATTGAGGTGGTAGTGCGTGTTGTCGGCGTCGAACGCGCCCCAGCCGCCGCCGCGCGACTGCATGGCGATGATCCA
>DATIMU010000561.1:0-5556 GCA_035475015.1 Acetobacteraceae bacterium | reverse complement strand
GATCAAGTCCGGCCATGTCGCCGGTGCCGCGCTCGACGTGTTCGAGACCGAGCCTGCCACCGACAGCCCGCTCTTCGCGCTGGAGAACGTGGTTTGCACGCCGCATCTCGGCGCCGCGACGACCGAGGCGCAGGAGAACGTGGCGCTGCAGGTCGCCGAGCAGATGAGCGACTTCCTGCTCAGCGGCGCGGTGACGAACGCGATCAACATGCCGTCGGTCTCGGCCGAGGAGGCGCCGCGCCTCAAGCCGTACATGGAGCTGTGCCGGCTGCTCGGCGGCTTCGCGGGCCAGCTCACTCAGGCGCGCGAAGGGGTGATCCGGCGCGTGACCATCGAGTACGAGGGCTTGGCGGCGGCACTCAATCATCGTCCGCTGAGTGCCGCGGTGCTGTCGGGGCTGATGGCGCCGATGATGGAGGGCGTGAACATGGTCAACGCCCCGGTGGCCGCGCGCGAGCACGGCATCGATGTCGCCGAGACCGTGCTCGACCGGCCGAGCGAGTACCAGACCCTGGTGCGCGTCACCGTGCAGATGGACCAGCAGACCCGCGCCGTGGCGGGCACGTTGTTCGCGGGCTCGCGGCCGCGGCTGGTGGAGATCAAGGGCATTCCGGTCGAGGCGGATTTCGCGCGGTACATGCTGTACGTGACGAACCAGGACAAGCCGGGCTTCATCGGCCGCTTTGGCGCGACCCTGGCGGATGCCGGTATCAACATCGCCACCTTCCATCTCGGACGCGCGGCACCGGGCGGCGACGCGATCTGCCTCGTGTCGGTCGACGAGCCGGTGTCGGAGGACGTGCTGGCGATGGTCCGCACCCTGCCGCTCGTCGTGCAGGCAACCCCGCTCGCGTTCTGATCGGTGGAGAGCGCCGCGCCGGACCAGACGATTTCCGGCGCGGCCCGCGCCCGGGCCGCCCCGCGACAGATCGCGGGCATCCAGGTGCTGCGCGGCATCGCCGCGCTGTCGGTGGCGTTCCTGCACGTCGAGCAATCCGCCGGCGTGTTCGTCGGCCGGACCGGCGAGAGCCCGTGGCCGTGGCTGCGGATGATCCCCTGGGAAGCCGGGGTGGACATCTTTTTCGTCATCTCCGGTTTCGTGATGGTCTACGCATCGAACCGGCTGTTCCGAGCACCCGGCGCGTCGCGCACTTTCCTCGGTCGCCGCATCGCGCGCGTGGTGCCGCTCTACTGGTTGTTCACGACGCTGACCGTGCTGGTCGCGCTGGTGCGGCCGGGCTTGCTCAACGAGCCGCTGGGCAGCGGCTGGGACGCGGTCGTGGCGAGCTACCTGTTCATCCCCTGGCCGCGACCGGATGGTTTCGTGCAGCCGGTATTCCGGCTGGGCTGGACGCTGAACTACGAGATGCTGTTCTACGCGATCTTCACGCCGTTCCTGCTGCTGCCGCGCCGCTGGGCGGTGCTGGGGGTCGTCGCCGCGATCACGGTGCTCGTCGCGTTCGGCCAGCTGACATGGACGGGCAATGCGCAGATCGGCTTCTGGACGGACCCGATCGTCGGCGAGTTCGCCTTCGGCGTGCTGTTGGGCGCGCTGCGGCTTGACGGGGTGCAGCTGTCGCGGCCGGTTCGTCTCGGGCTGATCGCGGCGGGGCTCGCGATCATGCTGGCGATCGGCGTGGATGATACCCAGAGCCGCGCGTTGTCCTACGGCATCCCGGCGGCGTGTTTCGTCGCCGCCGTCTCGTTCGGCTCTGGCCGGGCGGGAACCTCGCTGATTGCACGGGCAGGTCTGCTGCTGGGCGATGCCTCCTATGCGCTGTACCTCGTTCACCTGTTTCCGACACGGCTGCTGCGCGAGATCTGGTGGCGGCTGCATCTGGTGGGGACCGCCGGGATCATCTCGTTCATCGCGGCGAGCATGATTGCCTCGTGCGTCGTCGCGATCGCGGTGCATGTCTGGGTGGAGCGCCCGCTGGTGCGGGTGGCGCGGCGCCTGCTGCGCGCCTGAGCGCGGCTTCGCGAGGCGCCATGCGCTCGCGCATAGCTATGTGGCGGCTTTCGCCAATTTCCATTTGCCCTCCCCGGTCCGATCTTCCGCGTCGACGGTAGGCACGCGGAGGCCCGGGCAAATCAGGCCGGAGCTCGCGAAGCCGGACCGTCCGAAGAAGAAAAGAAACGAACACGAACTTCCCGCGCGATGCGGACAGGAGAATGACTATGCGAGTTACGATGATTGCCGCCGCGGCGGCCCTTGGTTTCCTCGGAATGCAGGCGGCCCACGCCGACGCGGTTCAGCGCTACGAAGGCGGCGCGATGATCCAGCGCATGGCCTCGCCGCAGAAGGCGGAGCCCTACGCCCAGGGCGAGGGGCCGCGTAGCGGAGAGACGATGTATAACCGTCAGCAGGCCGCCGCCGAGCAGACCGGCACCGACAATGGCGCCTACCATCAGGCGGCCGCCGAGCAGACGGGCACCGACAACGGCGCTTTCCGTCAGGCCGCCGCCGAGCAGACCGGGGTAGACAACGGGCACGTCTGAACCGACGCGCACCGCGACGGGCTCCCCGCGAGCCTGATCGGCGAGAGCTGAACGGCCCTCATCGGCGATAGCCGAGCGACAATGACCGCGACGCCGGGGACACCCGGCGTCGCGGTTTGCGTTTCAATCGCCGAGCAGCCGATGCGCCTGCTCCTTGAGCCCCGCCGTGAGGGCTTCCATCAGCGCACGGATACGCGGCGTGTGGCGCGTGTCCTCGTGCACCGCCAGCCATATCTCGCGGCGCGGCGTCGGCGTCGGCGTCGCCAGCCGCACCAGGCTGCGGCCCTCGGCCATGTAGTGGGAGAACCCGGCGATGCCGACCCCGGCCTCGGCCGCCTCCGCGTGGGCGTAGCGGCTGTTGGTGCGCAACGCGACGTGGGCCTGGCCGAGCGTGTTGCGCACCCAAGTCGCGTCCGCGACGCCGGCCAGCTCGTCGAAGGTGAGGATCATGCGGTGGCCGGGCGCGCCCGCCTGGAGGTCCGGCATTCCCATCTGTTCCAGATAGCCGGGGCTCGCGTAGAGCCCGAAGCCGACCTCGCCGACTTTCCGCGCCACCAGCTCGTGCCCCTCGGGCCGCGCCAGGCGCAGCGCCACGTCCGCCTCGCGGCGGGAGAGGCTCAGGGTGCGCGTGTCGGCGACGAGGTCGAGCGTGATGCCCGGGTAGCGCGCGAGGAACCCGGTGAGGATCGGCGTCAGGATTTCCACCGCCATCGTCTCGACGGTGGTGAGCCGGACGTTGCCCTCCAGCCGCACGTCGCGCCCGGTGACGGTTCGCTCGATCGCGTATGTCTCCTGCTCGATGCGCTCTACATGACCGAGCACCGCTTCCCCGGCGGCGGTGAGCACGTAGCCGCCGGGCGTCTTCTGCAGCAGGGTGACGCCGGCACGCTCCTCCAGCGCGTCCAGCCGACGTCCCATCGTGGATTGCTGCACACTGAGGGCGCGTGCGGCACCCGACAGCGTGCGATGGCGGGCGATCGCCAGGAAGGAGCGCAGATCGTCCCAATCAAGCATCGTCGGCTCCAATGCGTGTGTGCATGATGGCTGTGCGACGGTTCCATCTCGTCGCGCGGCCGGCGCGTTTCTACGTTGGGGGAAAGTGGTGCCACGGCGGCGAACGCCAAAGGCCCCGTTTCATGAGGAGGCGGCCATGTTCCCGAGCATCTTCATCAGCCACGGATCGCCGATGCTGGGCCTCACCGAGAGCGCGGCGCGGACCTTCCTGATGGGGCTCGGCAAGCAGCTCGGCCGGCCGCGCGCGGTCCTCGTCGCCTCGGCGCATTGGGAGACTCCGACGGCGACCCTCAACGCGGTGGCAGTGAACGACACTATCCACGACTTTTCCGGCTTCCCGCCAGAACTCTACGCGATGCGCTATCCCGCCCCGGGCGCGCCGGAGCTTGCCGAGGAGGCGTCGGACCTGCTGTGCGCGGCGGGGCTGGCGAGCCGGATCGACCGGCAGCGGGGCCTCGATCACGGCGCCTGGGTGCCGCTGGCGCTGATGTATCCCGAGGCCGACATCCCCGTGCTGCAGGTCTCGCTGCAGAGCCGGCTCGGCCCGGCGCACCACTTCCAGATCGGCCGCGCCCTGGCACCGCTGCGCGAGCAGGACGTGCTGGTGATCGGCAGCGGCAGCTTTACCCATGACCTGTCGCGCATCCGGCGGGGCGGTCTGGACGAGCCGGAGCCGCCTGACGTGGTCGAGTTCGGCAACTGGTTCGACACGGCGATCACCGAGGGCCGCATCTGCGACCTGCTGACCTACCGCACCCACGCGCCGCACGCCGCGCTCAACCATCCCACGGAAGAACACTTGCTGCCGCTGCACGTCGCGATGGGCGCCGCCGGCCCGTGCGCGCGGGGCGAAAGGCTGCATTCGAGCGCCATGTACAGCGTGTTGCGGATGGACGCCTACGCCTTCCACTGAGGGGCGGCGGCGGCTGGGGTTTGTGCCGGTTTGCCCCGGTGCTATAGCCGCTCCCCGCCATGACCGATGATCCGCCCAGCAACAACCCGGCCCTGCTGCCCGCCGGCCTGCGCGACCTGCTGCCCCCCGAGGCCGAGACCGAGGCGGGGGCGGTGGAGTCGCTCATGGACGTGTTCGCGGCGCACGGCTACCAGCGAGTCAAGCCGCCGCTACTGGAGTTCGAGGACAATCTGTTGGCCGGGTCGGGGGCGGCCGTCGCCGAGCAGACCTTCCGGCTGATGGACCCCGACAGCCAGCGCATGATGGGGCTGCGCGCCGACACCACGCCGCAGGTCGCGCGGATCGCCACCACGAGGCTGGCCAACGCGCCGCGCCCGCTGCGGCTCTCCTATGCCGGGCAGTGCCTGCGGGTGCGCGGCTCCCAGCTCGACCCCGACCGGCAGGTGGCGCAGGCGGGGATCGAGCTGATCGGCCCCGATGCGCCGGCGGCGGACGCCGAGATCGTGCTGGTCGGCGCCGAGGCGCTGGCTTCGGTCGGGCTCGACCGGCTGAGCTTTGACCTGACGATCCCCACGCTGGCGCAGGCCTTGCTGGACGACGCCGGCATCGTGGGCGCCGAGCGCCTTGCGTTGTCGCGCGGGCTCGACCGCAAGGACGTGGCGGCGGTGATCCGGCACGGCGGCCCGCTCGCCGATGTGCTGACCGACCTGCTGCGCGCCGCCGGGCCGGCCGACCGCGCGCTCGCGGCGCTCTCCGAGGCGGCTCTGCCGGAACCCGCGCGCGCCCTGGCCGGGCGGCTGGCCGCGACCGTCGCGGCCATCCGCGCCCGCGCACCGGGCCTGCGCCTGACGATCGACCCGGTGGAGTTCCGCGGCTTTCGCTATCACACCGGAATATGCGTGACGGTCTACGCGCCCGGGCGGCACGAGGAACTGGGCCGCGGCGGTCGCTATGTGTGCGGCGAGGCGGAGCCGGCCACCGGCCTCACCCTGTTTCCCGACGCGGTGCTGCGCGCCGCTCCCGCCCGCCTGCCGCGCGCCCGGCTGTTCGTGCCGGCGGGCGCCGATCCGGCGCGCTCCGCCGAGTTGCGGGGCGAAGGGTTCGCCACCGTCGCCGCCCTCGGCGAGTCG
>DATIMU010000560.1:0-1600 GCA_035475015.1 Acetobacteraceae bacterium | reverse complement strand
GCGCCGATGATGAACAGGATCGCGCCGGAGAGCGAGGCGGTCTCGACCAGCATCGGGTAGACGCGGCGCCAGTCGAACTGGCGATACAGGAGCAAGCCGGCGAGCACGCCGTAGGCGATGCCGATGGTGGAGACCTCGGTGGCCGTCGCGACCCCCTCGATCACCGCCGCGCGGATCAGGAAGGGCAGCGCGAGCGCGGGCAGCGCGATGATGAAGCTGCGCGCGATCTGCCCGGCGGAGGCGCGGGCGACGCCCGATAGATCCTCGTTGCGGCTGCGGAAGCGCGCGATGACCGCCAGCGCGATCGCCAGCACGGCGGCGGGCAGCAGGCCGCCGGTGAACAGCGCCGCGATCGACACGCCCGTCACCGAGCCGATGGTGATGAGCACCAGGGAGGGCGGGATGGTCTCGCTCATCGCCCCGGAGGCGGCGAGCAGGGAAACGAGCTCGCCCTCGTTGCTGCCGCGCCGCACCATCTCGGGGAACAGCACCGGCGCGACCGCCGCCATGTCCGCCGCCTTTGATCCGGAGATGCCGGAGACGAGATACATCGCGCCGAGCAGCACGTAGGACAGGCCGCCGCGCACGTGGCCGAGCAGTGCGGCGAGGAAGGCGACCATCGCGCGGGCCATGCCGGTCATCTCGATCAGCAGGCCGAGGAACACGAACAGCGGCACCGCGAGCAGGATCAGCGTGCTCATCCCCTCGTCCATCCGCGAGACGACGACGGTGAGCGGCGTCGAGGTGGTGGTCGCGAGATAGGCGAGGGTCGCGAGCCCGAAGGCGAAGCCGATCGGCACCGATAACAGGACGCCGGCGCCGAGCAGCAGCACGAAGAAGAACACGAGGTTCCAGTTGCCGAGCCCCTTGAGCATCGGCCAGGCCCCGTGCAGGCCGAGGGCGATGATCGCGAGGACGGCCGCCCCGAAGAACACGTCCTTCCAGCCGAGCCGCAGCAATTGCGCGAGCGCCGTCACGACCATCAGCGCGGCACCGAGCGGGATCGCCGCCGCGCGGAAGGTGTTGTGCAGACCGAGCGCCGGCGTCTCGATGAACCATTCGTCGCTGGCGTAGCCCCAGGCGGAGGGCAGCAGGATCAGCAGGAACAGGGCCACGCCGCCGGCCGCCAGCGCCCGCATCCTTGCCTGCCACACGGGCGAGAAGCCCGCGACCACCGCCGTCAGCCGCATGTGCTCGCCGCGTTGGAGGGCGATCACGCTGCCGAGCATGGCGAGCCAGAGAAACAGGAGAGATGCCAGCTCGTCGGTCCACACCAGCGGCGACTGGAACACGTAGCGGGACACCACGCCGGCCAGCAGGACGACGATCTCCGCCAGCACCAGGAACGCGGCGGGGATCTCGGCCGCGTAGCGGAGGCCCTGCTCGATCCGGTAGACCACGGAGCCCCGGGAAGCCCCGGCCTCCGCGATCTCACCCGCTGTCACGTAAGCACGCCCACTTCGCCCTCCAGGATGCCCCACGCCTGGTCGCCGAATTTCTTCTTCCAGTCGGCGTAGAACCCTGCCTTACGCAAGGTGGCGCGGAAGGCGGGCTTGTCGACCTCGATGAACTCCAGCCCCTTCGCCTTGAGGTCGGCGGC
>DATIMU010000559.1:0-3020 GCA_035475015.1 Acetobacteraceae bacterium | reverse complement strand
AAGTTGACAGGCTCCGTCATCGCGAGGAGCGCTCGCGACGAGGCGATCCATGCCGCCCGCGCGATGGATCGCCACGCCGCCCAAGAGGCTCGCGATGACGGGTGCGATCGAGGCGGTTCAATGTGAAGCGATCATGCCCTGACCGCGGCATGGCGCGGCTCAACGCGGCCATTGCCTGATCGCCAGCAGGCCGCCGTCGATCGGCAGCATGACGCCGGTGATCCAGCGGGCCTCGTCGCTCGCCAGATAGACCGCGGCATACGCGACGTCCCATCCGGTTCCCTCGGTCTGCATCGGCACCATCTGGCGGCGCCGCTCCCGCCCCTCCGGGCCAAGGCGCGCGACCAGCGGCGTGTTCACGGTGCCGACGATCAGGGCATTGGCGCGAATCCCCTTCGCCGCGTAGTCCGCCGCGATCGACAAGGTGAGGCCCTGCAGCCCGGCTTTCGACGCGGTGTAGGCGACCGCTCCCTGGCTGCCGGCCAACCCGACGGTGCCCGCCAGCGAGGATACGTTCAGGATCGCGCCGCCGCCGTCGGCCAGCATCCGGGGGATGCAGAAGCGGCAGCACAGCAGGGCGGCGGTGAGGTTGGTCTCGATGATGCGGCCCCAGTCCTCGAGGTCGACGGTCTCCGCCGTGCCGCCGCGCCCGCCGGTGCCGACGTTGTTGTGCAGGATGTCGAGCCGGCCGTAACGCTCGACGGCGAAGGCCGCCATCGCCGCGGCCGCCTCGGGCCGCGCCACGTCGGCGGCGAACGGCTCGGCGTCGCCGCCCTCGGCGCGGATCTGCTCGGCGAGTGCCGCCGCCCGCTCCCGGTTGCGGTTGACCAGGACGACCTTGGCCCCTTCCCGCGCGAACAGGATGGCGGTCGCGGCACCATTGCCGATGCCCTCGGCCTGCGACGCCGCCCCCGTGACGATGGCGACCTTGCCGGTCAGGCGTCCCATGCTGCTCTCCCGCCCATGCTGCTCTCCTGCCCATGCCGCTCTTCTGGGTCGTGTCCCGACCGACCCTATAGCAAGCCGTTTCGTCACTCCCATAGCCGTGCCGGCCGGAATGGTTGTTGAAGCACGCGCCGATTCGCGGGACGCTGCCGCCATGCGCCGCTGGCTGGCCGCCCTCCTCATCGCTCTCGCGCCCGGCCTCGGTTGGGCACAGGGCCGCATGGCACCCGCCCGCGAACTTTCGGTGGGACCGCAGACGATCACCATCCGGCTGTCGAATTTCTCGTTCGAGCCGGAGCATCTGCGGTTGCGGGCCGGCGTGCCGGTCCGGCTGCGCCTGGTCAACGAAAGCGGCGGCGGGCACGATTTCAGCGCGCCCGCTTTCTTCGCCGCCAGCGCCTATTTCGCCGGCTCGGTCGCGCCGCCCGACGGCCGCGTCGACGTGGCCGGCAAGTCGGCGGCGGAAATCTCGATCGTGCCGGAGCGGCCGGGCACGTACCGCGTCGAATGCACGCATTTCCTCCACAGCCTGTTCGGGATGACGGCGACGATCGACGTGGTCGGAGCAACGCCCTAGCCTTTGATTTAGTGGGCCGATTCAGCCAACGCTTGGGCAGGAAGCGTTGGCATCGGACCACTAGCCGGGGACCAGAGACATGACCGAGCCGAGGACCGTCACCGTCTACAGCGACTACAAGAGCCCGTACGCCTATCTCGCCAAGGATCTCGCCTACGCGCTGGAGGCGGAGTTTCCCGGCCGGCTGGAGTGGCGGCCTTACGTGCTGGACATTCCGAGCTATCTCGGCAGCGCGGAACTCGACGCCGAGGGGCGGGTCGCGCGGGCCGAGCGCAACGCGCATCAGTGGCGGCGGGTGCGTTATTCCTACATGGACTGCCGACGCGAGGCGCGACGGCGCGGCCTGACCATCCTTGGCACCCGCAAGATCTGGGACTCTTCCCCGGCGGCGGTCGCCATGCTGTTCGCCGAGCGGCAGGGGGCGGCGGTGTTCCGCGGCTATCACGACCGGGTGTTCGACCGCTTCTGGAAGCGCGAGCTCGACATCGAAGATGCCGCCGTTCTCGCCGGCGTGCTCGCCGAGGCTGGCGCGGATACCGGCGGCTTCCAGGAATTCCTTGCCGGCGAGGGCCGCCGCAAGCTCGACGCGATCCGTGAAGCGGCCCACGCGGCCGGCGTGTTCGGCGTCCCCACCTTCGTCGTCGACGGCGAGCTGTTCTGGGGCCGCGAGCATCTGTCGAGCGTCCGCGACCTGCTCCGCGCCGGCTGAATGCGCCGGGTCAGGAGCGGCCGGCGCGCCCGGAGCGGTTGCCCACCAGGCCGAGCACCACGGCCGCGAGGGTGGCCAGGACCGCGATGTACAGCAGCCATTTGAAGAGATGCAGGACCGCGCCGAGGATGGCGAAGGCGATCCACACGAGCACGATGAAGATCAGGATCGAACGGATCGACACATCAGCTTCCCCCAAGGTGACGGCGCGCGGGCCGGCCCGCCTCGCCGGTGCGGCAAGTCATTCGGCGTGCGCCGCATCGAGCGCCAGCAACGCAAAGCTGGCCAGCCAGTGCTCCCCCATGTAGTCGCCCGAGACGTTGGGCAGGCTGGCGTCGAGATGCGCCCGGGCGGCGGCCACGGCCCCGTCGCGCCGGGGATCGCCCGGTGCGAATGTCGCCGCGAGCGAGCGCCAGCACCAGGCACGGCTCAAGTTGAGCCCGTCGAGATGCACGATCTTGCCGTCGCTCCGATCGCTCACGGTCGCGGGACGGAACAGCGTCGCGGGCTCGCCGCGCGCGAGACGCGGCAGGAAGCGGTCGAGCCACGGCGCGAAGGCGTCGGCCGGCAGCGCCCGCCTCATGCACTCGGCCTCGATCAGCGCGGAGGACAGGAAATCCTCGCCGCTCGGCTCCCAGGCCTGGCAGTCCGCGTCTCCGCCGTACCATGCCTCGGCTTTCTCGCGCGCCGTGGCCGCCAGTTCGGGGTGCGGCGCGGCGTCGGCGTATTCGACCGCGAGCGCCAGGGCGAAGGCCGTGCTGGCGTGGGTGCCGGCGCGGACCGGGTAGG
>DATIMU010000558.1:0-5734 GCA_035475015.1 Acetobacteraceae bacterium | reverse complement strand
CAGCGCCGTCGATCTCTGGGCCGGCGTGCTCGCCTCCATGACGTCCTTCGTCGCGGTGTTCACCTCGCCGTTCTGGGGCCGCATGGCGGACCGTTACGGGCGAAAGCTGATGGTGCTGCGGTCGAGCTTCGCGATCGCCGTGTGCACCCTGCTGATGGGCCTGTCGCAGTCGGTCTGGCACCTGCTCGCCCTGCGCGCGCTGATGGGCGCGTTTGCCGGGTTCACCTCGGCCTCGGTCGTGCTGGTGGCGAGCCAGGTGCCGGAACGACGGCTCGGCTACGCGCTCGGACTGCTGAGCACCGGCCAGCTGGTCGGCTCGCTGGTCGGCCCCATGGTGGGCGGCGTGGTCGCGGATGTCACCGGCAGCTACCGCATCCCGTTCTTCGTCGCCGGCGCGGTCTCGCTGGTCGCCTTCGCGCTGTGCTGGTGGCTGGTGCCGGAACGGTTCGCCAAGCCGAGCGAGAAGCGCCGCCAGGTCTCCACCCTCACCTCCATGCGCGCCATGACGCGCACGCCGGGGCTCGCGGCGCTGGTGCTCGTCCTGCTGCTGACCCAGTTCGCCGTGCAGGCGATCCAGCCGATCGTCACCCTGTACGTGCAGGAACTGGTCGGCCCGCTGCCCAATCTCGCGACCCTGGGCGGCTTCGCGTTCTCCGCGACGGGGCTCGCCGGCGTGCTCGCCGTGCCGGTGCTCGGCCGCCGCAGCGATGCCATCGGCTACCGCCGCGTGCTGCTGTTCTCGCTCGGGGGCGCCGCCCTGCTCACCGCCCCACAGGCCTTCGTCGGCAGCTACTGGGGGTTCGTGGCCGAGCGGTTCGGCGTCGGGCTGTTCGTCGGCGGCATCCTGCCCACCGCGAACGCGCTGATAGGACGCCTCGCCCCGGCATCGGATCGCGGCCTGACCTACGGGATGACCTCGTCGGCCTATTTCCTCGGCAACTCGCTGGGTCCGATCACCGGCGGCGTCGTGGGGGCGACCATCGGCCTGCGCTGGGTGTTCCTCGTCACCGCGACGCTGCTGTTCGCGAATTTGCTATGGGTCTATCTCACCGTGCCGGAGCGCTTCGGGAACGGGCGCGACGAGGAGACGGCATGACGGGAAACGGCGTAGGGAGGCGGCCGATGCGGTTCGGGTTGTTCGGCGCGGCGCAGGCGCAACGGGGCGGGCCGGACGTGGACAGTGCCGCCGGCTTTCGCGACTACATCGACTACGTGATCGAGGCCGAGGCGCTCGGCTTTCATGCCAGCTTCATCGTCGAGCACCATTTCACCGGCTTCGGCCAGGTCTCCGCCAGCCTCAACCTGCTGTCCTGGATAGGGGCGCGCACCAGCACCATCCGGCTCGGCACCGCCGTTCTGGTGCTGCCGTGGCACAACCCGGTGCTGCTCGCCGAGCAGGCGGCGACGCTCGACCTGCTGTCCGGCGGCCGCCTCGATTTCGGCATCGGCAAGGGCTATCGCCACAACGAATTCGTCGGCTTCCACATCCCCATGGAGGAAGCCGAGGCGCGGTTCGAGGAATCGATCGACGTCATCACCCGCGCCTGGACCTCGGAGGCGCCGTTCAGCCATCGCGGCCGGTTCTGGCAGTTCGAGAACATCGTCGTCGAGCCGCCTTGCGCGCAGCGCCCGCATCCGCCGTTCTGGCAGGGCGCCGGCCATCCCGGCTCGATCCGCCGCGTCGCGGCGCGCGGCCACAACCTGCTGATCGACCAGTTCTGCTCGTTCGCCGAAGTGGGCGAGCGGGTCGCGCTGTTCCGCGCCGAGACCGAGGCGCGCGGCCGCCGCTTCGATCCCCGCCGGGTCGGCGTCGCCCGCGCCTTCTTCGTCGCGCACGACGCCGCGGAGAAGGCGGCGGCGCTCGACCGCCGGCTGGCCGGGCAGCGCCGGCTCGCCAGCATCTCCCAGCGGCCCGACGGCACCAACCCGGCCAGCATCATGGCCTATTCCGATACCCGCGAGGCGAGCGAGGAGAGCGCGCTCTACGGCAGCCCCGACGAGATCGCACGCAAGCTGGAGGCGCTGCGCAGCATGGGCGTCGAATACGTGCTGCTCAACGGCGGCGGCACGTCCCGGGAAAACCTGCGCCGGTTCGCGCGCGAGGTGATGCCGGCGTTCGTGGACCCGGCGGATCATGCCGGCGCGTGTGTGGCGCCTCACACGTCGTTAAGGCAATCTGATCCACCATGCGGACCCTGACGCCGGGCGATCGACAGGTGCGTCGCATCGACGGGGGGTTTGCGGGCTGATATGCGCTGCCGGGTGTGCAATGCGGCGATCTCCGACGAAAGCGCGTTCTGCGCGGGCTGCGGCGCGTCGGTCGCGGGTTCTTGCCGCAGCTGCGGCCATCCGCACGCGGCGAACGCCCGGTTCTGCGGCCATTGCGGCACCAAGCTGCGCCCGGACGTTCCCGCCAACGCGCACACGGCCGCGCCGCCAGCCTTTGCCCACGGCGAGCGCAAGCAGGCGACGGTGCTGTTCGCCGACATCGTCGGCTCGACCGGGCTGATCGCCGGCCTCGATCCGGAGCAGGCCATGGACCGGCTGCGGCCCGCCGTCACCGCCATGTGCGCCGCCGTGGACCGCTACTTCGGCAGCGTCATCCGCACGCTCGGCGACGGCATCATGGCGATCTTCGGCGCGCCCGATGCGCGGGAGGGCCACGCCTTGCTGGCCTGCGAGGCGGCGCTCGCCATGCAGGAGGCGTTTCGGCCCGGAGGCGAGATCGCGATACGGGTCGGGTTGCACTCCGGCGAAGTGGTATCGGGCGTGCTGAAACTGGATCAGGTCAAGGAACAGGAGGCGCACGGGCTGACGGTCCATCTCGCGAGCCATCTGCAGCAGCTCGCGACGCCGGGCGGTATCTGGATCACCGAGGATTGCTGCCGCCTGGTGCGGCAGTACTGCCAGGTGCGTCCGCTCGGGCCGCATCTGGTGAAGGGCTTTCGCGACCCGTTCGAGATCTATGCCTTGCTCGGCCTGCGGACGGCCACGACTGCGCCGCAGTTCCGCGGTCAAGGGCTGACCTCGTTTCGCGGACGCGATCACGAGCTGGCGATCTTGCGCCACGCGATGCGCGAGACGGCGGGCGGCAACGCCCGCGTGGTGGGGGTTTCCGCCATGCCGGGCGCGGGCAAGAGCCGGCTCTGCCACGAATTCGCCCAGTGGTGTCGCGCCCAGGGGCTTCCCGTGCTGGAAGCGCGGGCCTTGATCTACGGCCATGCGACGCCGTTTCGGCCGGTCCTGCAGTTCCTGCGTGCGTGGTTCCAGATCCTGCCGGGGGACGCGGGCGCGATCGCTCGCCGGCGAATCGGGCACCGCCTGCTGGCACTCGATCCGAGCTTCGCCGCCGACCTGGCGATTTTTCACGAATTCCTTGGTGTCGGCGACCCGGCCGATCCGGCACCGCCCCTCGATCCGAAGGCACGTCACGCCAGGCTGCTCGACATCTTGCGCCGGATCATCCTCGCCCAGGGCGCGGAAACCTCCGTACTCATCATCGAGGATTTGCACTGGCTGGACGAGGCGAGCAACGAATTCATCACGACGCTGGTCGATGCCGTCGCCGGGACCAAGATGATGCTGGTCGTGAACTATCGGCCGGGCTACTCCGCCGAATGGATGCGGCGCCCGCATTTCGAGGAACTGCCGCTCGCCGATCTCGGCCCGGACGAGACCGATGCGATCCTGGACGAGCTGGTCGGCGGACATCCCCGGCTGCGCGATATCCGCCGCAGCGTGGCGCGGCGGAGTGCCGGAAATCCGTTCTTCGCCGAGGAGCTGGTCCGCTCGCTCGTGGAGAAGGACGTCATTTCCGGCGAGCAGGGTTCCTACGTCCCGGGTGCCAGGCACGGCGAGGAGATCCTTCCCGCGACCGTCCAGGCGGTGCTCGGCGCGCGTATCGACCGGCTGGGCGAGCCGCACAAGACGCTGCTGCAGGTCGGCGCCATCATCGGCAAGGAATTCCCGCTCGCGGTGCTCGAGCAGGTCGCCGGAGCGCGGATGAGCGACATCGAGACGTCACTCGGCGTGCTGTGCGATGCCGGGCTGCTGCAGGAGCAGCCCGGCTCGGGCGGCCAAGGGTTCGCCTTCGTTCATCCGCTGACCCAGGAAGTCGCCTACGCGACGCAGCTCCGGGCCCGGCGAAGCGCCCTTCACGCCGAGGTGGCGGAGGCGATCGAGGCATTCTATGGCGACCGGACCGACGAGTTCGCCGGCCTTCTCGCACACCACTACGAGGCGGCAGGACGGCTCGCCGAAGCGGCGAACCAGGCGGCCCGCGCAGCGCGGTGGATCGGCACGACGAACCCCGCGCAGGCGATCAGGCATTGGCATCAGGTGCGCGTCCTGCTGCGGACGCTCGAGCGATCGCCGGCCAACGATGCGCTCCGGGCGATGGCGAGCGGCCAGATCGCCATGCTCGGCTGGCGCGAGGGGATGCCGGCCGCGGAGGCGAGAGGCTTCGTCGAGGAGGCGCTCGGTTGGGCGCGCGAGCTCGACCCAAGCCTGGTCCAGCTGCTGCTCGCGACCGACGGCCGGATCACCGTCGCCAGCGGCGGCTCCGCCGACGCCTATATCGCTCGCCTGAACGAGGCGCTGGCGCTCGATCCGCACGGGATCGACACCGGCCGGATCGCCACCCTCAACGTCTTCCTGAGCCAGGCCTGCAACATGGCCGGCCTGCTGGAGAACGCGCTCGCCGCGAGCGACCACGCCCTCGCGCGAGTCTCGCTCATCAGGCCGTCCGATCACCGGTTCGTCGGCTTCAACATGGAGCACTGGCTCGGCAGCTTGCGCGGACGCATCCTGGTCCGGCTCGGCCGCTTCGCCGAAGCGGAACGGCAATTGGACGAGATGCTGCGGATCGAGCCCGATCTCGTCGACCCCACCATCCAGTTCATTCCCCATTTCGGCTATGTCGATCTGGCCTGGTGCCGGGCCGACGCGGCGCTCGCGGAGGACCATGCGTCGCGCGTGGCGGCGATCGCCAAGCGCGGCGGCATTGCCTATCTGCACGTCTACGCCCGCGCCTTCAGCGGCACGGCGAAGGCCATCGCGCGCGATTTCGCGGCCGCCTCGATCGACTTCGCCGAAGGGCTGGAGTTCGCCCGCGCGGCAAAGGCGGCGCTGGAATACGAAGCGGAGATGCTGGCCGGCCTGGCGGACTGCCATTACCATCTGGGGCAATTCGAGCAAGCGATAACCACCTCGCGAGCGGCGATCGAATTGGCCGCCGCGCGCACCGCCCGGCTGCCGGAGTGCCGCGCCTCGATCACCTGCGCGGCGACGCTGATCTCCCGCCCCGATGCCGCCGACAAGGGGGACCATGTGGCGCTGCTACGCCGGGCCGGGCAACTGATCCGCGAGACCGGCGCGCGGATCTACGAGCCCCTGCTGCGGCATGAGCAGGCCCGCGCGCGCATCCTCTCGCTGCCGCTCAGCTGCGCACCCGGAGCGTGAATTCCCGCAGGCCGTACTCGGCGACGAGTTCGACCGAGCCGCCAAGGACGCGCTCGCAGTAGTCGATCCACGGCGCCGGGGCGGAACGGTAGAGCGCCGCCTCCTCGTCCGCCGCGCGATCCCTCGACGCCATGAAATTGGCCGCGAAGGCATGCCGGCTGGTCTTTGCCATGTCGGCCAGCGTGCGCGCGATGAACGCCGTCCAGCGATCCGGCGCCTCCTGCAGCCGCACATTGAAGAGGCCGCTCGCGATGGCGTAGTCGGCCACGCGCGG
>DATIMU010000557.1:0-1774 GCA_035475015.1 Acetobacteraceae bacterium | reverse complement strand
CGCCGAAGCGCTCGGGCGCGCTCATCTGCAGGCCGGTGGCGCCGCGCATGAGCAGCAGCGTGTTGATGGGGAAATGGGGGTTGTGCACGAAGGGCACGCCGTAGCGCCTGGCGAAGCGCTGCAGGTCGGCCGTCATGTACGGGCCCTTGGGCTTGATCTCGGCGGGCGAGTGGTTGCCCGTCGCCTGGAACACGCCGCCCAGCAGCATGGGCTTCCAGACCAGTTCGGCGCCGGTGTCGGCGCACACGTGCGGCAGCTGCGTCGCGGCCAGGTAGGCGGCGGGGCTGCCGAAGTCGAAATAGAAGTCGACGGATTTGGTCATTGGCGTTGTCTCCTTCGCGTAATTCTTCAGAACTTCTCGGACCAGGGCCGCAGGTCGAGCTCGTGCGTCCAGGCGTCGCGCGGCTGCTGGTGCAGCTGCCAATAGGTCTCGGCGATGGAAGCGGGCCGCATGAGCTCGTCGGGCTCGGGCTCGCCGGTGTCGCCGCCGCGCGCCCGTCGGCGCTCGCGCACCCAGGCGGTATCGACACCGGAATCGATCACCAGATGCGCCACATGGATGTTCTTCGGCCCGAGTTCGCGGGCCATGCTCTGCGCCACCGCGCGCAAGCCCGCCTTGGCGCTGGCGAACGCGGCGTAGCCCGGCCCGCCGCGCAGGCTGGCGGTGGCGCCGGTGAAGAAGATCGAGCCCCGCCCGTGCGGGACCATCCGCGCGGCGGCCTCGCGGCCGGTGAGGAAGCCGCCGTAGCAAGCCATCTCCCACACCTTGCGAAATACCCGCTCGGTGGTTTCCAGCAGGGGAAAATTGACGTTGGCGCCAACGTTGAAGATGCACGCCTCGAGCGGCGCCGTCGCGTCCGCCTCCCGCATGAAGTCCGCCACGGCGTCTTCCTTGCGCGCGTCGAGCGTGCGCGGATGGCAGACGCCCCCGGCGGCGCCGATCGCGTCGGCCAGCGGCGCGAGCTTTTCTCCGTTGCGCCGGCCAGCGAACACCGTGTAACCGCCGGCGGCAAACCGGCGCGCGATCGCCGCCCCGATGAAGTCGCCGGCGCCGACCACCGCGACCGTCGCGTGGCGCTGGTCCATTCGACGGGCTCCTTGCTGGTTGGCGCAAGAGACTAGCGATCTGCTAGAGACCCGTCCAGTCGCCCCCGAGTGAGCCGTGCCGGCGTGACCGTCTATTTCGGCTGGACCCGCTGATTGCCGCCCGACGAGCCCGGCGGGGGGATGATGGGGGTGGGGAAAGCCTGCGGGTTGGGCGTGCCCTTGGTCATTCCCGGATCGACCGCGCCCGGCGGCCGGATGACGCCCTTCTCCATCGCACCCGTGCCTTCCGGCGGCGGCACGGTGGGGCCGGTCTGGTCGCTCCTTGGCGGCATGGGCTGCGCCGGCGTCGTGGTCTGGCCGTGCGCGGCGCCGATCGTGGCGAAGCCGAGCGCGCCCAGGAGAGCGAGCCACGGCAGCCACTCCCCGGGCGGCCTACGTCTGCGTGCCAGCGCGATGCTCCTTGCCTGGCGTCTCATGTCTCTCCGGCCTCCAGCAGATGGATGGAGAACAAATCGTCAGGATCGGTCCACAGTTGCATCCCGCGCCAGCCCGCGGCCTCGGCGATGGCGAGAAAGCGCTGCCGGGTGTGCTTGTAGCTGTTCTCGGTGTGGATGGTCTCGCCCTCGGCGAACGGGATCGCGCGTCCGCCGAGATGCACGGTCTGCCCCCGGCGGCTGACCAGGTGCATCTCGATCCGCCCCTCGTGCTCATTCCACACCGTCCGGTG
>DATIMU010000556.1:0-4886 GCA_035475015.1 Acetobacteraceae bacterium | reverse complement strand
CATTTCGGAAGAGGATTGGGCGAGGGGTCGCGAGGGGGCTAGAGTCGGCTGATGTCCAGCACAGACGAAGACCCGATCGCGGAGAACTTGCGCCGCGTCACGGACCGCATTGCCGCCGCCGCGATCCGGGCGGGGCGGCGGCCGTCCGACATAACCTTGGTCGCGGTCTCCAAGACCAAGCCGGCCGACACGGTGTGCGCGGCGCTTGCGGCGGGTCAATTGGTCTTCGGGGAGAACCGGGTTCAGGAGGCCGCAGCCAAATTCCCTGGCCTGCGCGAGGCCTTTCCCGCGCTCAGGCTCCACCTCATCGGCGGGCTGCAGACCAACAAGGCGCGCGACGCGGTGAGACTTGCCGACGTGATCGAGACGCTCGACCGCCCCCGCCTGGCCGACGCCATCGCCGCCGCGATCGAGCGCGAGGGCCGCGCGCCGATCCTGCTGGTCGAGGTCAATACGGGGGCCGAGCCACAGAAAAGCGGCGTCGCGCGCGACGAGGCGGACCGCTTCATCGAGGATTGCCGCGTCCGCTTTGGCGCCACCCTTGCCGGCCTGATGTGTGTCCCGCCGGCGGGGGAAGACCCGGCGCCGCATTTCGCCTGGCTCGCCGAGCGCGCGGCGCGGCACGGGCTCGGCGTGCTGTCGATGGGCATGTCGGCCGATTTCGAGACCGCCATCGCCTGTGGCGCCACCCATGTCCGCGTCGGCTCGGCGATCTTCGGCGCGCGCTAGCCGCCCGCCCGACAAGCCCGCGCCGTCATCGCCGATTGGTCGCGATCTTCCCCGCCGATGCGGCGTTCTTGCACCGCAGCACACGGGCGGGTAAGGCTCCGGCGCGCAGGAAGCCTGGCCGCCGAGCCGCCGGGCAAGGCGCAGAGGCACTTCCGATGAGCGCGACATGAGTGTGGCCGCCGCCGAGACAGGCCGCCGGACAGCGCCCAATCTCGGCGTGCTGCTCGCCGTGCTCGGCGTGGTCTACGGCGACATCGGCACCAGCCCGCTCTATGCCTTCAAGGCGAGCTTCGCGATGTTCGGCGACGTGCCGGTGAGCACCGCCGAGATCATGGGCATCCTGTCGCTGATCTTCTGGTCGCTCGTGCTGGTCGTGACGATCAAATATGTCACGCTCGTCATGCGCGCCGACAACAAGGGCGAGGGCGGCATCCTCGCCTTGATGGCGCTCGCTCAGCGCGTCTCGGTCGGCGCCCGCATGAAGCGCGCGCTCGCCCTCATCGGCATCGCCGGCGCCTGCCTGTTCTTCGGCGACGGGGTGATTACCCCGGCCATCTCGGTGCTGTCGGCGGTCGAGGGGCTGGAGGTCTCGGCACCCAGCCTCACGCAATACGTCCTGCCGATCTCGGCGGTGGTGATCCTCGTGCTGTTCGCCATGCAGTTCCGCGGCACCGGCAATATCGGCCGCGTGTTCGGCCCGGTGATGGCGCTGTGGTTCCTCGTCATCGGCCTGCTCGGGCTGATCGAGATCGTGCAGCATCCATACGTCCTGCTGGCGATCTCGCCGACCTACGCGGTGGCCCTCTGCGTGCAGTACAAGATGCTCGCCTTCGTGGTGCTCGGCGCCGTCGTGCTCTGCGTCACCGGGGCCGAGGCGCTGTACGCCGACATGGGGCATTTCGGCGCGCAGCCGATCCGGATGACCTGGACGTGCTTCGTGCTGCCCTGCCTGGTGCTCAACTATTTTGGCCAGGGCGCGCTGACGCTCAGCGATCCCAAGGCGGCGGCGAGCCCGTTCTTCCTGCTCGGGCCGGACTGGGCGCGCCTCCCGCTGGTCATTCTCGCGACGTTCGCCACCGTGATCGCCAGCCAGGCGATGATCTCCGGCGCCTATTCGATCGCGCGGCAATGCATGCAGCTGGGATTCCTGCCGCGATTGACGGTGCGCCACACCAGCACCACCGAGGAGGGGCAGATCTATCTGCCGCAGGTGAACGCCGCGATCCTGATCGGCGTGCTGGTCCTGGTGTTCTCGTTCAAGACCTCCGACAACCTCGCCGCCGCGTATGGCATCGCCGTCACCGGCACCTTCCTCTGCACCAGCATGTTGGCGCTGGTGGTGTTCCGCCGCCAGTTCCGCTGGCCGCGCGCGGTGGTGCTGGCGGTGTTCGGCTTCTTCTTCCTGGTGGACGGCACGTTCTTCGCGGCCAACGCGCTGAAGGTGCCCGAGGGCGGCTGGGTGCCGCTGATCCTCGGGCTCGCGCTGATGGGGCTGATGACCTCGTGGAAACGCGGGCGGGATTTGCTGCTGGCACGCTGGAAGCAGGACAGCCTGCCGCTCGCGTCCTTCCTCGCCCGCCTGCCGCAGTCGCGCACCGTGCGGGTGCCCGGCATGGCGGTGTTCCTCACCGGCAATCCGGACTACGTGCCGACCGCCCTGCTGCACAATCTCAAGCACAACAAGGTGCTGCACGAGCGCGTGCTGTTCGTCACCGTGGAGAACCTCGACGTGCCCGAGGCCGGGGGCGAAATGCGCAGCGAGGTCCACGAGCTTGCCCCCGGCATCCACCGCGTGATGCTGCGCTACGGCTTCATGGAGAGCCCCAACATCCCGCGCGCCCTCGAGGAGCTGCGCGAGCGCGGCGTGCCGTTCGACAGTATGCAGGCGAGCTATTTCCTCGGGCGCGAGGTGCTGGTGCCGGCGATGGTGCCGAAGATGCCGATCTGGCGGCTCTGGCTGTTCCTAGTGATGGCGCGCAACGCGGTGCCCGCGACCGAGTTCTTCCGCATCCCGGGCGACCGCGTGGTGGAGCTCGGGGTGCGGGTGGCGATCTGACGCCGAGCCGGGGGAAGCGACGGGAAGGAGGACGGCATGGCGAAGGTCACGGCGTTGCTGGCGCACGGCCCCGGCCAGCCCGAGGGCGACGTCACCCACGGGCTGGAATTGCGGCTCTGCCTTACGCCCGAGGCCCGGATCGACCTTGCCGCCTACGCGGCGGACCCGCTGCCCTGGCGCACCCGCCGGTTCTGGCCCGATCGCGAGGACTGGGCGGGCGAGCTGATCCGGGTGGACGAGGGCTGGGCGCTGCGCAGCCAGCGCGGCGAGGACGAGCCGCTGTGGGATTTCCTGCCCGCGATCATGCGGCCCGGCGCCTATCTCACCCTGCGGCGCCCCAGCGGCGAGGAGCTGATCTACCGGATCGTCCAAGTGGAGCAGGATTAGCCGGCGGCCCCTTATGGTCGCGCTTGGCGGAATCGCGCGACCCGGGCTAGACATCGCCGATCGTGCCTCGGCACATCCGCCCTCAGAGGGTTCTCAATGCTGCTTCGCCCGCGTTCGATCGTGTCTCTCCTGCTGGCCGCCGGCTGGTTGGCCGCGTGCAGTGGCTCGCAGTCGCGGTTGCCGCAGGGCGCCGGCGGCAACGGCGATTCCGAGTACAACACCGAGCAGAATCGCGGCGGCGGCCAGGGCCGGCTGTTCAGCGAGCAGGGGCTGGTGCTCGGAGTCGGCAAGAACGCCGGTGGCGGCGGCAAGGACGAGGGCGCGGCACTTGGGGTCAACGCCTATCTGTGGCGCGGCGCGCTCGACACCCTCTCCTTCATGCCGCTGTCCTCGGCGGACCCGTTCGGCGGCGTCATCATCACCGACTGGTACCAGCCGGCGGCGGCGAACGGCGAGCGCTTCAAGGCGACGGCCTACATCCTCGGCCGCCAGCTGCGCGCCGACGCGATCCGGGTCTCCATCTTCCGCCAGGTGGAGCAGAACGGCCAGTGGGTCGACGCGCCTGTGAGTGCCGAGACGGTGGGCGAGATCGAGAACAAGGTACTCGCCCGCGCCCGCGAGCTACGCGCCCAGACCGCGGCGAGCTAGGCCCCTCACCCGAGCTAGGCCCCTCACCCTGGCCCTCTCCCGCGGGGAGAGCGGACAGCAAGCCCTCTCCGATAGCGCGACAGGTTCCTCTGGGCTATCACAACTGCCACGCGAAATGACGGGGGCAGGAATGAAGCTCACTTTGGCGCTGTGCGCCGCGGCAACGCTGCTTGCGGGCTGCGCGGCGGACACGATGCGCGGCTACGTCGGACAGGACATCCGCAACGTGGAGCTGAGCTATGGGCCACCCGCCAATCAGATCGACCTAGGCAACGGAAGTCGCGCCTTCCAGTGGGCCAAGGTATCGGTGGACACCACGCCCGGCTCCGCCGTCACCACGACCGACAAGGACAAGAAGGGCCGCAAGACCACGCAAACGCAGTTCACGCCGGGCAGCCAGACCGTCACAAGGTGCCTCTACACCTTCATCACGACCCGGAACCCGCAAGACAACGCCTGGATGGTCACGGGCATTCGCGAGCCGTCGTTTGACTGCGCCATCGGCGACCTCGGCTGAGTCCGCGGGGTGCGGCGCTTGTCTCCATGCGGTTGCCGCGTGGGCGGTTCTGGCTGATACAGTGCGTCGCCTAACCAGCCGCCAGGACCGATGAACCAGACCGTGCCCGCCCACCCCGCCGAGCCGCCGCGCTACGATTTCCGCGAGGCGGAGCCACGCTGGCAGCGTGAATGGGAGGCGCGCGGCTGCTTCCGCGCCGAGGACGTGCCGACCGACGGCAAGCCAAAATACTACGTGCTCGAGATGTTTCCCTACCCCAGCGGCAAGATCCACATGGGGCATGTGCGCAACTACACGCTGGGCGACGTGGTGGCGCGCTATAAGCGGGCGCGCGGCTACTCGGTGCTGCATCCGATGGGCTGGGACGCCTTCGGCCTGCCCGCCGAGAACGCGGCGCGGGAGCGCGGGGTGCATCCGGCGGCGTGGACCTGGGAGAACATCGCCGCGATGCGCGCCGAATTGCAGCGCATGGGCCTGTCGCTCGACTGGAGCCGCGAGTTCGCCACCTGCGACCCGGCCTATTACGGTCAGCAGCAGAAGCTGTTCCTC
>DATIMU010000555.1:0-8921 GCA_035475015.1 Acetobacteraceae bacterium | reverse complement strand
ATTCCGGCACTGCGTCACGGAGTCGCAGGTCGGCCCCCTACAGGGAGCCGCGCCGGGCTACGCCCGACCTGCGGCCGACCCCGGCGTCATCCATCCAGATCGCCGCTCAAAATCACCCTGATTGTCGCCGTGCAGTGACGGGCAGCGCGGCGACCGCGACCAATCGCACGTCGGGGCGGCCATACGTCTGGGCGGCGGGCGACCACCGTCGTCAGTCCACCTCGACCCGCAGCTTCATCTTCGGGTGGATGCCGCACAGCACCATGAAAGTGCCGGGAACCGGGAAGACGATATCCACCTTGGCCCCAGGCTCCTGGTCGCCGGAGTCGAAGTTGAATGACTTCGATTCCACGTAGGCGTGGTGCAGCAGGTCGCCATCGTCGTTCACGATCTCCACTGTCTCCCCGCGCCTGATGTCGAGCTCTCCCGGGTGGAATGCCTGATCCTTCTGGGAGACATGATGCGGCTTGGCGTCCGAGGCGGCCCACGCCGCGCCGCCCACCAGGCTCGCGAGGAGTACCGGAACAACCGCGCGCCGCGTCGCTCGCCGAGCCGTGGCTCCCGGTGCCCCGATTGCCCGTGTCTGGCGCTGCATACGAGCATCCTTCATCTCTTCGCCTCCCGGCCAAGCGTGTCGCGGCTGCCTTGTCGTCCGCCGACCGCCGGGCCGCCGCCGGGCATCTCCCGGCCGCGCCAATATCGAGCCGGCAGCTTAAGGCCGCTTTAAGCGGAGCCCTCCATCCTGCGGAGATTGCAGAGGACGGCCCGCCCGGTGGACCACGCCACGACCACGTCAAAGCTCGTCGAGGCGCCGCGATGGTGGCGCCTGGCAGCCGTTCGCGCCGCGGCCGCGAGGACCGGGACCATCCGCGGCCAGATCCTGCTCGCCTTCCTGGTGATGAGCGCGATCACCGGGGCGCTCGGCGGCTACGCGGCCCTGGAGATCCGGCACGCTGGCGTCCTGGTCGCCGAAACATTCGACAAGTCGCTGATGGCGATCAACTACGCTCGCGCGGCCTCGGCCGATTTCACCGCCATGCAGGCCGCGCTTGCGCGGCGCTGGAGCGCCGCCGACCCGGGTACGCAGGCCAATCTCGATCAACGGATCGAGGCACTGGCACACTCGCTCGACGAGGATCTGACGATTGCCGCCGAGCGCTCACAATCGCCGCGCGCCGCGCGGGCGGCGGCCAACGCTCGGCAGGCCGTGAACACATGGGAGAGCGAGCGTCGGCGGCTCTCAGTGCACGCCGCACCCGAGGACGCCTGGCGGGCGCTCGACCGCTTCGCCGCGACGGTCGATCAGCAGATCAACCTGCTGGTCAACTACACCGCCGGCGACGGGTTCACCTACCGCCAACGCGCGCGCGCCGCGGTCGCGGCGGACACGCAGCTCAACCTGGCAGGCACCGCAGCGGCACTGCTGCTCTCCGCCCTGGTGGCATGGCTGCTCGCCCGCCGCATCACCCGCCCGGTCGCGGCCGCATCCGCGGTCGCCGCGCGGATCGCCCGGGGAGAGCTGGATGGCGACATCCCGCATGGCAGCGCCGACGAACTGGGGGCACTTCTCGCGGCGATGAAAGTGATGCGGGACAACATCCGCGCGATGATGGAGCGCGAGGTGGCGCAGCGGCGCTCGGCGCAGGCCCGACTTGCCGACGCTCTCGAGGGCTCGCACGAGGGCGTCGTCGTCGTCGATGCCGAAGGTTGCGTGGCGCTGGCCAACCCGCGCGCGGCCGATCTGCTCGGCATTTCCGCCGATCTGCTGCGTCCGGGCGCGCCCTTCGCAAGACTCGCCACCGCGATGGCCGATCCCTACGAAGGGGCGGCACTGTTGCGGCGCCTTGCCGGCGACCTGCCCGCCACCGCCGAGGCGCGCCTGATGGACGGCCGGTGGCTGCGCATCAGTCAGAACGCCACCCAGGAGGGCGGCTTCATCGCGGTCTGCAGCGACGTCACGGCGCTCAAGGACCAGACGGCGAGGCTCGAGGCGGCGAATCTTTGGCTCGACGCGGCACTCGGCAACATCGCCCAGGGGCTCTGCCTGTATGACGCCGAGAACCGGCTCAAGGTGGTGAACCGCCGCTTCTGCGAGATCTTCCGCCTGGCGCCCGATCGGGTGGTCCCGGGGATTTCGTTCCGGGAAGTGCTGGAGATGAGCGTGGCCGCGGGCAACCACATCGGCCGGAGCGCCGGCGGCCTCCTCGCCGAGGAGGCCGGGATCGCCGACCTGCGCGCCTCCGGGGACACACGCTTCCAGGAGCTCAGCCACGGTCGCGTCATTGCCATCTCCCGCCAGGCGATGGCCGACGGCGGCTGGGTCGCCACCTACGAGGACGTCACCGAGCGCCAGCGCGCCGAGGCTCAGATCGTGTTCATGGCACGCCACGACGCGCTGACCGGGCTGCCCAACCGCGTGCTGTTCCACGAGCGGGTGGAGCAGGCTCTGGCGCAGGCCGGCCGCGACGAGGATTTCGCGGTGCTACTGCTCGATCTCGATCGGTTCAAGGCGGTGAACGATACGCTTGGGCACCCGGTCGGCGACGAGCTGCTGCGTGCTGTAGCCGAGCGTCTGCAGGCCTGCGTGCGCGAGGTCGATACGGTCGCGCGCCTGGGCGGCGACGAGTTCGCCATCGTGCAGTCGGGCGTGGCGAAGGCCGAAGACGCCGCCGTCCTCGCGCGGCGCATCGTCGAGGTGGTCAGTCAGCCCTACGAACTCGACGGCCACCGCATCATGATCGGCACCAGCGTTGGTATCTCGATCGCCCCAGGCGACGGCGCGAGCTGCGGCAAGCTGCTGAAGAACGCCGACGTGGCGCTCTACAAGACCAAGGCGGAGGGGCGCGGGACCTGGCGCTTCTTCGAGCCGGACATGGATGCACGGCTCCAGGCGCGCCGCGCGCTTGAGCTCGACCTGTGGGCAGCGTTGGCGAACGACCAGTTCGAGCTGCACTACCAGCCGCTGTTTGACCTGCGCGCCAACCGGATCGGTGGCTTCGAGGCGCTGCTGCGCTGGCGACACCCGAAGCACGGCATGGTGTCGCCCGCCGACTTCATTCCGATCTCAGAGGAAATCGGTCTCATCGTGCCGCTCGGAGACTGGGTGCTGCAACGCGCCTGCGCCGAGGCGAGCGTCTGGCCCGGCCACGTCAAGGTCGCGGTCAACGTCAGCCCCGCCCAATTCAGGACCGGCCATCTGGTGGACAGCGTGACCAAGGCGCTTGCCGCCTCGGGGCTCCCGGCGGCGAGACTCGAGCTGGAAATCACCGAATCGGTGCTGCTTGCCAACAGCGCCGCCACGCTGGCCACCCTGCACGCCCTGCGGGCGCTCGGGGTGCGCATCTCGATGGACGATTTCGGCACCGGCTATTCCAGCCTGAGCTACCTGCGCAGCTTTCCTTTCGACAAGATCAAGATCGACCAGTCCTTCATCCGGGACCTCGCGACGACCGACGACGCCGAGGCCATCGTGCGCGCCATCATCGGCCTCGGCGCCAGCCTCGGAATGCGCACCACGGCCGAGGGCGTGGAGACCGACGAGCAGCTCGCCTGGCTGCGCGGTGAGGATTGCACCGAAGTACAAGGCTATCTCTTCAGTCCCTCGGTGCCGGCCGCCGAGCTCCCGGCATTGATCGAGCGCTGGAGGGGCAGCGTCGGCGCGGCGGCGTGATCGGTCGCCAAGGCGCACCCGGCCCACTCGCGACCAATCGGAACGGAGTGACGGCTCGGGGAATTCCGCTGTCACGATGTCTCGCGAATGTCACCGGGCGCCGTCCGCGGGCCACGAAAATCCCTTGTCGACAAAATGCATCAGATCGCGAACCACGAATCCTGCAGTGCCATGGTGCCGTGGGCGCCGTGCATCACCGTGTGCGCCAGGCCGCGAGCCTCCGGCAGCACATGGTCGGCATAGAAGCGGGCTGTACCGAGTTTCGCGGCATAGAAGTCCCGATCCGCGTTGTCGCCCTCGGCGAGCCTGCGCCGTGCGACGATTGCCGCGCGGCCCATCTGCCAGCCGCCCGCGGTGATCCCAAATAGCTTCAGCAGCGGCACCGCGCCGGCCGCCGTGGCGCGCGGATCGGCGCCATGCGTCGCCACGACCCAGTCCACGCAGCCGGACAATGCGCCGAGCGCGTCCTCGAGCCCAGCGCGCAACGCCGCGGTCGCCTCACCCTCCAGCCGCTCCGCGACGGCGCGCATCTCGGCGATCGCCGCGCACGCCGCACGTCCGCCATCACGGACGATCTTGCGGCTGACCAGGTCGTTGGCTTGGATGCCGGTGGTACCCTCATAGATCGGGGTGATCCGCGCGTCGCGCAGATGCTGCGCCGCGCCGGTCTCCTCGACGAACCCCACGCCGCCGTGCACCTGTATTCCCGCCGACGCGATCTCGACGGCATTCTCGGTGCACCAGCCCTTGACCACCGGGATCAGCACGTCCGCGACAGCCTGCGCCGCCAGGTCGCCACCCCGCGCCGCGTCGAGTTTCGCCGCGACGAAATAGGCCAGCGCCCGTCCAGCCTCGGTCTGCGCCCGCATGGTCATCAACATCCGCCGCACGTCGGGATGGCGGATGATCGGCACCCGGGCGCCGCCGCGAACACCCACCTCGGTGCCCTGCACGCGCTCGGTTGCGTACGAAACCGCCGCCTGCAGCGCGCGCTCGCTGATCGCGACACCTTCGAGCCCGACGCCGAAGCGCGCCAGGTTCATCATAACGAACATGTATTCGAGCCCGCGATGCTCCTCGCCGACCAGATGGCCGATCGCGCCGCCGGCATCCCCGTAAGCCAGCACCGCCGTCGGGCTCGCGTGGATGCCGAGCTTGTGCTCGATCGAGACACAGCGCACATCGTTGCGCGCGCCGAGGCTGCCATCCTGATTGACGAGGAATTTCGGCACGACGAACAGCGAGATCCCCTTCACCCCCTCCGGGGCGTCCGGCGTTCGCGCCAGCACGAGATGGACGATGTTGTCAGCAAGGTCGTGCTCGCCGTAGGTGATGAAAATCTTCTGGCCAAAAATGCGGTGATGGTCGCCTTCCGGGACCGCCCGCGTACGAACGGCCGCGAGATCGGAGCCGGCCGCCGGCTCGGTGAGATTCATCGTCCCGGTCCAGACACCCTCGACCATCTTCGGCAGGTAGAGCGCCTTCTGCGCCTCGGTACCACACAGCGACAGCGCCTCGATGGCGCCGCGCGTCAGCAGCGGGCACAGCGCGAACGCCATGTTGGAGGCGTGCCACATCTCGTCCACCGCCGCCGCGATGACGGTGGGCAATCCCTGTCCGCCGTGTGCCGGACCGCAAGCCAGCGCGTTCCAGCCGCCGGCGACGAATTTTTCGTAGGCATCGCGGAACCCGTGCGGCGTGGTGACGGCGCCGTCGTGCCAGCGCGCGCCCTCGGCATCACCGCTCTGGTTCAGCGGCGCCAACACCTCGCCAGCGAACCGCGCCGCCTCGTCGAGAACCGCGTCGATCAGCTCCTTGTCGTCAACGCCGATCATCTCGTACAGCACGAAACGAATATCGCGCAGCGGCGCGGCATAGGTCATCTCGCTCGTCTCCTCGTTTCCACGATGCCGTCGTTTCGCCGTGCCCTGGTTCGACAGGGCACGGTCGCCTCAATTCCCGATCGTTCCACGTCCTTGCGAGCTACCGGGCCGCCGGCGTCATGGCGCAAGCCGCGACGCAGGCGACCCGCACGACGCAAAAGGCCAACAGGCAACGACGGCACGATGGTCAGGACCAAGACCGGCACACTCCGAGCTATCATCGCGCATCACGGCGCGCCGCAATGCATGGAAGCCGATCCGCGCACCTGCAGCGATCACCTCTACTCCGGCAACGCCTTCGCCGCCTCGCGCAGGGCGAACTTCTGTATTTTCCCCGTCGAGGTCTTGGGGATCTCGCGGAAGACGAAGCGGCTCGGCACCTTGTAGCGTGCCATGTGCTCGCGGCAGAAGGCGCGCAATTCTTCCCCCGTGGCGGTCGTTCCGGGCTTAAGCTCGATGAACGCGCAAGGCGTCTCGCCCCATTTTTCGTCGGGCCGCGCCACCACGGCGGCGCTCATCACGGCGGGATGGCGGTACAGCGCCTCCTCCACCTCGATGGACGAAATGTTCTCGCCGCCGCTGATGATGATGTCCTTCGAGCGATCACGGATCTTCACATAACCGTCAGGATGCACCACCGCGAGGTCTCCGGTGTGAAACCAGCCACCGGCGAATGACGCCTCGGTCGCCGCTGGGTTCTTGAGGTAGCCCTTCATCGTGATGTTGCCGCGGAACATGATCTCGCCCATCGTCTCGCCGTCCCACGGCACGGGTTCCAGTGTGTCCGGATCGAGCACCACCATCGCCTCCTGCATCGGCACGCGCACGCCCTGGCGGCTGTTGAGGTCGGCTCGCTGCTCCATCGGCAGGTCCGCCCATTCCCCGTGCTTCACACAAACCGAGGCCGGACCGTATGTCTCCGTCAGCCCGTAGACATGGGTGAGCTCGATGCCGGCCTGCTCGGCGCCCTCGATCAGCGGGGCCGGCGGCGACGCGCCGGCGACCTGGCCCAGAATCGTGTGCCCGATGCCCTGCCGCATCGTCTCCGGTGCGTTGATCAGCGTCGCGTAGACGATTGGCGCGCCGCACAGATGCGTCACCCCGTTGGCGCGGATGGCGTCCCAGCACGCTTGCGGCTCGACCCGGCGGAGGCAGACATTCACCCCGGCGCGCTCGGCGATCGACCACGGAAAGCACCAGCCGTTGCAATGGAACATCGGCAGCGTCCAGAGATACACCGGGTGCTGCCGGATACCCCAGTTGACGATGTTCGACACCGCGTTGAGGTAGGCACCGCGATGATGCGTGACAACGCCCTTGGGGTCGCCCGTGGTGCCGGAGGTGTAGTTGAGCGAGATCGCATCCCACTCGTCCGCCGGGTTCTCCCAGGCGTATTCGGGATCGCCCTCCTCGAGGAATTCCTCGTAGGTCTTCTCGCCGAGCAGCGCGCCGCCTTGTGCCTCGGGGTCGTCGATGTCGATCACCAGCGGCTTCTCGTCGAGCATTGCCAGCGCCTCCGCCATCGTCGCGGAGTATTCGCGGTCGGTGAACAGCACGCGCGCGCCGCCGTGGCGCAGCATGAAGGCAAGCGTCGGCGCGTCGAGCCTTGTGTTCAGCGTGTTGAGCACGGCACCGCACATCGGCACGCCGAAATGCGCCTCGTAGATCGCTGGGATGTTCGGCGCCATCACCGCCACGGTGTCGTTCTTGCCGATCCCGCGCCGCGCCAGCGCCGAGGCGAGCCGGCGGCAGCGCGCGTAGGTCTCCTTCCAGGTGGTCCGCCACGCGCCGTGCACCACCGCCGGCCGATCCGGGTAGACGCTGGCCGCGCGTTCGAGAAAGGTGATGGGCGTGAGTGGCGTATAATTCGCCTGGTTGCGGTCGAGGCCGGTGAGATAGGCGCTGTTCATGGTGTACGCTTCCCCGTGGCACCCGCGGCGGGACGGACGCGCCCCGACCGGCAGGAGGGAGACAGTATGCCAGCGCCGTCGCGGAAAATCAGGCCCGCCCGATCCATTTCCCGCACGATCCGCGTCGGCATCGGCGGCTGGGTGTTCGCGCCCTGGCGCGAAACATTCTACCCGCCGGGCCTGCGCGCCAGCGAATTCCTGCCCCATGCCAGCCGACAGCTCACCTCGATCGAGGTCAACGCGACCTACTACCGCACGCAAACCGCTGCGACGTTCCGCGCCTGGCGCGACGCCACGCCCGACGGCTTCGCCTTCTCGGTCAAGGGGCCGCGCGCCGCCACCCAGCCGCGCGACGCGGCGCGCGCCGCTCCGGCCGTGGAACGCTTCCTTGCCTCCGGGCTGACCGAGCTCGGTGCCAAGCTCGGGCCGATCGCCTGGCAGTTCCCGCCGACCCGCCGTTTCGACGCCGACGAGCTCGCCGCCTTCCTCGAACTGCTGCCCTCGGAGCGCGACGGCCGCAAGCTGCGCCACGCCATCGAGGCCGCGCACGAAAGCTTCCGCGAGCCCGAATGCCTGGAATTGCTCCGCGGCCGCGGCGTCGCCCGCGTGCTGCTCGGCCTGAATGGCGACACCGAACCGGCCGATACCGCCGATTTCGTCTATGCTCGGCTGAAGGGCACCACGCCCGATGAACCCACGGGCTACAGCGCCGTCGAGCTCGACGCCTGGGCTGACCGCATCCGCCATTGGAGCGCGCGGCGCGACTGCTACATCTACGTGATCGCCGGCGCCAAGGCTCGCAACCCCGCTGCCGCCCGGGCGCTGATCGAGCGGTTGGCGTGATGCGCGGACGGCTCACCCTACCCGATCGCCGCCCTCCAGCACGTCCCGGACATAGCCCTCGCGCACGATGACCAGCAGCGCGGCCATCAGCGGGGTGGCGATGATGATGCCGAGCACGCCGTAGATCGCCCCGAAGATCGCCATGGACAGCACCGTCAGCGCCGGGGGCAGCTCCACGGTGCGCCGCTGGACGTAGGGCGCCACCAGATAGCCCTCCACCCCGTGACATACGAGGTATAGACCGACGACCCACAGCGCCTTGTCCCAACCCAGCGTCAGCGCCACGATCACGGCCGGAATGCCGGATACGATAGGGCCGAAATACGGCACGAAGGTCAGCAAGGCCGCGACCACCGCAAGCGCCAGCGCGAGCGGAATGCCGAGCAGCACGAGGCCTACCCCGGAGAGCACGCCGACCACCAGCATGTCCACCGCCTGGCCCAGCAGCCACCACTGCAAGGTGTGGCCGACTTCGTCCATGATGCTGCGTGCCCGTGGCCGATGGCGCATGGGGAACAGGCTCACCACGCCGTCGCGGTATAGCTCGGGCGCGATCGCAAAATAGACCGCGGCAGCGAGCACGACGAACGCGCTGCCGACCACGCCGAGCGTCGA
>DATIMU010000554.1:0-5051 GCA_035475015.1 Acetobacteraceae bacterium | reverse complement strand
GACGATGCCGCCGCCCATGAACACCGGCAGCCACAGCGCGAACCGGCCCCGCTCGGCCGCGATCCAGGCGTGCAGGATGCCGCTGCGAGCCTCCCAGTTCTCCCGGACAGCGGCAATTACCTGGCTCATGATGCAACCTCTGGTCGCAGCATACGTCGGTGCGTCGGGACATTCCACAGGCGTGCAGGCTGGCCAGGCTGGTGGTAGAAGCCGCCCCATGACCGTCCGCACCCGCTTCGCCCCCAGCCCGACCGGCCTGCTGCATATCGGCGGCGCCCGGACCGCGCTGTTCAACTACCTGTTCAGCCGCCACGCGGGCGGCGAATTTCTCCTCCGCATCGAGGACACCGACCGCGAGCGCAGCACCGAGGAGGCGACGCGGGTGATCCTGGAAGGGCTCGACTGGCTCGGCCTGACGCCCGACCAGCCGCCGGTGTTCCAGTCGACACGGGCTGAGCGCCACGCCGAGATCGCCCGCGCGATGCTGGAGCGAGGTGCCGCGTATCGCTGCTACACGACCCAGGAAGAACTGCGGCTGATGCGCGAGCAGGCGATCGCGGAGAAACGGCCGCCGCGCTACGACGGGCGCTGGCGCGACCGCGACCCGGCCGAGGCGCCGCCCGGTATCGCCCCCGCGATCCGCCTCAAGGCGCCGCGCGACGGCGAGACGGTGGTGGACGATCTCGTGCAGGGCACCGTCCGGGTGGCGAACGCCGAGCTCGACGACATGATTATCCTGCGCAGCGACGGCACGCCGACCTACCTGCACGCCGTGGTGGTGGACGACCACGATATGGCGATCACCCATGTCATCCGCGGCGACGACCACCTGACCAACACCTTCCGCCAGGTGCAGGTCTATCAGGCGATGGGCTGGGAGATCCCGCGTTTCGCCCACCTGCCGATGATCCACGGGGCGGACGGGGCGAAGCTCTCCAAGCGCCATGGCGCGGTCAGCGTGCTCGAATTCCGCGAGCAGGGTTTTCTGCCCGAGGCGCTATGCAACTACCTGCTGCGGCTCGGCTGGGGCCACGGCGACGTCGAAGTGATCGGCCGCGAGGCGGCGATCGGGCTGTTCGATATGTCCGACGTCGGCCGTGCGGCGAGCCGCATGGATTATGCCAAGCTCACTCACCTGAACGGCATCTATCTGCGCCAGGCGGACGACGAGCGGCTGACGCGCGAGGTGCTGCACCGGCTCGCCCACCGGCCCGACCTGTCGCTCGGGAGCATCGCGGCGGGGCGCATCCGAGCCCTGATGCCGGGGCTCAAGGAGCGCGCCAAGACGCTGGTGGAACTGGCCGACAGCGCGAGCTTCCTCGCCCGCACCGTGCCGCTGCCGTTCGAGCCGAAGGCGGCGGCGCTGCTGACGCCGGAGGCCAAGCTGCTGTTGCGCGACGTGGCGCCGGCGCTGGAAGCGACCGATTTCGCCGCCCCGGCCCTCGATGCGGCACTGCGCGCCTATGCCGAGGCGAGCGGGCGCAAGCTCGGCCAGGTGGCGCAGCCGCTGCGCGCGGCGCTGACCGGCAGCACGGTCAGCCCGGGCATCGACGCCACCCTCGCGGCACTCGGCCGCGAGGAGGCGCTGTCGCGGGTATGGGCCGCCGCGGAGTAGCGCCCCTCGTCAGACCGCTTCTTACTTCGTCATGGCCGGGCTTGACGCGGCCATCTGCGGCGACACGAAGATCGGTGCAAACTGGGCGCCGTTGCGACTGCCGCCAGTGATCGCCGGGTCGAGCCCGGCGATGACGAGGAGAGGGGGATCGAATGCGACCCCCCTACCCAAAGGCCCTAAGCTCAGCCGGTCTTCTTGAGGTCCAGCTCGCCGGTGCACTTGCCGCTATGCACCTGCCCGGTGAACTCGTCGCCGGCGATCTTGCCGGTGAGGTCGCCGCCCGGCGTGCCGCCCTTCTTGTGGCGAGCCGCCGCGACCGGAGCGACGTTGCCCGAGAGCGAGCCGTCGTCGGCGACCGGTCCCGAGAACGAGAGGGCGTGGCTCAGCGGCAGGTTATAGGTGCTGCCCTGCACCGTCAGCGTCGCTTGGCTGGCCATGCGGCAGCCCTTGGCCCACGCCACCTTGCCGGCATAGATGCCGCTGTAGTTCGGCGGCGGCGGTGCCTGGACCACCGGCGCGGGGGGCGCCGGCGGCGGCTTCGAGGCACATCCCTGCAGCGTCAGTCCGGCTCCGGCCAAGGCCACGAGCAGCACACGCGATCCGATCATCGTTGCTTCCTTCCGATTCGCATTCCGTTGAATGCAGGGGTCCATTACGCCGCGCCGCCGCCGTCGCCTAGACCACGGCCGGCCGGCCCGCCTTGTGCTGACGCTCGACGAGATTGACGGCCCCGCCCCCTTCCTGCATCGAGGGCGCCGTGCACTACCGCCAGAAGCACCTCCTCGCGATCGAGGGCCTGCATCCGCCGGAGATCGGGCAGCTGCTCGACCTCGCCGAGAACTACGTGCTGCTCAACCGCTCGGGCAAGACGCAGCGTGACCTGCTGCGCGGGCGGACGCTGATAAACCTGTTCTTCGAGGACAGCACCCGCACCCGCACCAGCTTCGAGCTGGCCGGCAAGCGGCTCGGTGCCGACGTGCTCAACATGTCGGTCTCGACCTCCTCGGTGAACAAGGGAGAAACCCTGCTCGACACGGCGGCGACCTTAAACGCGATGCATTGCGACCTGCTGGTGGTGCGCCACGGCCAGTCCGGCGCGCCCAACCTGCTGGCTCAGAAGGTCGACGCGGCGGTCATCAACGCCGGCGACGGCACCCACGAGCACCCGACACAGGCGCTGCTCGACGCGCTGACCATCCGGCGGCGCAAGGGGCGGCTGGAGGGGCTGACCGTCGCGATCTGCGGCGATGTCGCGCATTCGCGGGTGGCGCGGTCCAACATCCATTTGCTCAACACGATGGGCAGCCGGGTGCGGGTGGTCGGGCCGCCGACCCTGATCCCGGCCGAAGTCGCGGCTCTCGGCGTGGAAGTGTTTCACGACATGGCGGCGGGGCTCGCCGGGGCGGACATCGTGATGATGCTTCGGCTGCAGCGCGAGCGGATGACGCGCGGCCTGGTGCCGAGTGCGCGCGAGTATTTCCGCTTCTTCGGCCTCGATGGGGAAAAATTTGCCTATGCCCGCCCCGACGCGCTGGTGATGCATCCCGGGCCGATGAACCGCGGCGTCGAGATCGACAGCGCGGTGGCCGACGACCCGGAGCGGAGCCTCATCAGGGAGCAGGTCGAGATGGGGGTCGCCGTCCGCATGGCGGTGCTCGACACCCTCGCCCGGCCCGGCCGCAATGCGTGACCTGCTGTTCCGCGAGGTCCGGCTGGTCGACGCCGAGACCGACCTGCGCGGCGACCTGCTGGTGCGCGACGGGCTGATCGCCGATTTCGGGGCCGGGCTCGGACAGCCCGACGGAGCGGAGGCGATCGAGGCGGCGGGGGCCGTGCTGTGCCCGGGCCTCGTCGACATGCGCGCCTCGCTCGGCGAGCCGGGCTACGAATACCGGGAAACCATCGCCTCCGCCGCCGAGGCCGCTGCCGCCGGAGGGATCACGGCGCTCGCCGCCCTGCCCGACGCGCTACCGGCGATCGACGATCCGGCCCTGGTCCGGCTGCTGCGGGCACGCGGCGAGGAGACCGGCAGCCTCACCATTTTGCCCTATGCGGCGGTGACGCGAGGCTGCAAGGGCGAGGAACTCGCGGAGATCGGCCTGCTGCGCGAGGCCGGCGCGGTGGCCTTCACCGATGGGGCCAGCGCGCTCGGCTCCGCCCGGCTGATGCGGCTCGCGCTGTCCTACGCCAGCGGCTTCGGCGCGCGGATCGTGCAACACCCGGAGGACCCCTCGCTCGGCGCCGGCGGTGCCGCGACCGAGGGCGCGCTGGCGACGCGGATGGGCCTGCCCGGCATTCCCGCCGCCGCTGAGGCGATCCTGGTGGCGCGCGACATCCGGCTGGCGCGGCTGACTGGCGGGGCGGTGCATTTTGCCCATGTCTCGACCGGCGAGGCGCTGGCGCTGATCCGGCGCGCCAAGGATGAGGGCCTGGCCGTGACCTGCGACACCGCACCGCCCTATTTCGACCTCAACGAGACGGCGATCGGCGATTTCCGCACCTACGCCAAGCTGTCGCCGCCGCTGCGCCGCGAGGAGGACCGGCTCGCGGTCTGCGCCGCCCTGGCCGACGGCACGATCGACGCCATCGCCTCGGACCACCAGCCACGCGACGCCGACGACAAGCGGCTGCCCTTCGCCCAGGCCGCCCCCGGCGGCACCGGCCTGGTCACGCTGCTCCCCGTCACGCTCGCTCTGGTGCATGGCGAGACGCTGGCGCTGCAACGGGCCATCGCCCTGATGACGGCGCGTCCGGCGGGGCTGCTCGGCTACCGGGGCGGCCGCCTCGCTAAGGGAGCGCCGGCCGATCTCTGCCTGTTCCATCCCGAGCGCGTCTGGCAGGTCGAGGCCGGCGCGCTACCCGGCAAGGCGCAGAATACGCCGTTCGACGGGCGGGCGCTGGAGGGGGTTGTATTGGGGACATGGAAGGCCGGACGGCGGGTGTTCGGATGATCCCGGCAATCGCTCTTGTATTTGGCTACATCCTCGGCTCGATCCCCTTCGGCCTGCTGCTGACCAAGGCCGCCGGCCTCGGCGACATCCGGGCCGTGGGCTCGGGCAATATCGGTGCCACCAACGTGCTGCGCACCGGCAAGCGCGGCCTCGCCGCGGCGACCCTGATCCTGGACGCCGCCAAGGGAGCGGTGGCGGTGCTGATCGCCGCGGCGCTGGGCGGCCCGATCGCGGGTCTATGGGCCGGGCTCGGCGCGGTGCTCGGGCATCTGTTCCCGGTCTGGCTGGGCTTTCGCGGCGGCAAGGGGGTGGCGACCGCATTGGGCGTGCTCATCGCGGCGGCCTGGCCGGTCGGGCTGGTCGCCTGCGCCGCGTGGCTCGCGGCGGCGGCCGTGCTGCGCATCTCTTCAGCCGCCTCGCTGATCGCCTTGGCCGTCGCGGTGCCCGTCGCCTGGGGGTTGGCCGGCCCGGCGACGGCCGTGCTC
>DATIMU010000553.1:0-2458 GCA_035475015.1 Acetobacteraceae bacterium | reverse complement strand
GTCGACGCGGCGCTGGCCTCGGCGGCGGTCACGGTCGATCAGACCTATACGACGCCGTGGGAAAACAACAATCCGATGGAGCCGCACACCACCGTCGCGATCTGGGCGGACGGCAAGCTCACCCTGTACGATTCGACGCAGGGCACGCACTCCGTGCGGGCAATGTTGGCGCCGCTATTCGGCCTGCAGCCCGAACGGGTCCGGGTGATCGCCCCGCATGTCGGCGGCGGCTTCGGCTCCAAGGGCACGCCCCACGCGCACGACGTGCTGGCGGGCCTTGCCGCGCAGGCGGTCGCCGGGCGGCCGGTGAAGCTGGCGTTGACGCGGCAGCAAATGTTTTCCCTCGCCGGCTACCGCACCCCGACGATCCAGCGTTTCCGGCTTGGCGCCGATCGCGAGGGGCACCTCACCGCGATCGTCCACGAGGTCGTCGAGCAGACCTCGCGGATCAAGGAATTCGCCGAGCAGACGGCGGTGCCGACCCGGCTGATGTACGCGTCGCCGAACCGCCGTACCAGCCACCGGCTCGCCGCCCTCGACGTGCCGGTGCCGTCCTGGATGCGGGCGCCGGGCGAGACGCCGGGGATGTTCGCGGGCGAGGTGGCGATGGACGAGCTGGCGGTCGCCTGTGGGCTCGATCCGATCGAGCTGCGGGTGCGCAACGAGCCCAAGGTCGATCCCGAATCCGGCAAGCCGTGGTCGGCCCGCAACCTGATCGGCTGCCTGCGCGAGGGCGCCCGCCGCTTCGGCTGGGACCAGCGCGATCCCACGCCCGCCGTGTGCCGTCGCGACGGCTGGCTGGTCGGCCTGGGGGTCGCGAGCTCGACCTATCCGCGCTACGCGATGCCCGGCTCGGTGGCCTCGATCCGCTACGGCGCGGACCGGCGCTACGCGGTGCGGATCGGCGCGGCCGATCTCGGCACCGGCACCTGGACCGCGCTCACGCAGATCGCGGCCGACGCGCTGGGTTGCCCGGTCGAGGCGATCGCGCTCGAGATCGGCGACACGGACCAGCCCAAGGCCACCGTGGCCGGCGGATCGAGCGGCATCAGCTCGTGGGGATCGACGATCGTGGCCGCCGCCCGCGCCTTCCGCGCCGAGCACGGCGACGACCCCGGCGCGGGGGCCGAAACCTCGGCGGAGATGCCGGAGAACCCCGACGAGAAGCGCTTCGCCATGCACTCCTTCGGCGCGCAATTCGCCGAAGTCCATGTCCATGCCGACACCGGCGAAATCCGCGTGCCGCGTATGCTCGGCGTGTTCTCGGTGGGGCGGATCATCAATCCGCGCACCGCCCGCTCGCAGTTCATCGGCGGCATGACCATGGGCCTGTCGATGGCGTTGCACGAGGAGAGCGTGATGGACCCACGCTTCGGCCACATCGTGACGCAGGATTTTGCCGGCTACCACATCGCCGCGAACGCCGACGTCGTCGACCTCGATGCGATCTGGCTCGACGAGCACGACCCGCTCTCCAACCCGATGGGGTCGCGCGGGATCGGCGAGATCGGCATTGTCGGCGCCGCCGCCGCGATCGCCAACGCCGCCTGGCACGCCACCGGCATCCGCGTCCGCGACCTGCCCCTCACGGCGGACAAGTTCCTGACATGACGCGAAGCACCGCCCCAAGGTGACGCAATGACGGCGGCAGTGGCTCGTCGCCAGCAAGAAGGCGGACTGAAGTCCGCCCTACAAACCGTCGCGTAACGGCGCATCGCCGTAGGGCGGACTTCAGTCCGCCATCCCCCACATACCGAGCGAACCCGCAGCGGCGTCGTCAGTCAGGAAAAGGCGGCAAGCAAGGCGTCGGCTCCCACTGCCCGTCGACCAGGCGCAGCGGCGGGGGGCCCGCGGCCCGCGCGGTCGGAGCACCCCTCGCTGGCTTGACCCGGGCCACGACGGGCGGCTTCGCGCGGGGCAGCCTGGGCTTGCGCGGCCTGGGTGGCAGGCGCAGCACCGCCGGCAGCGGCCGGGGGCTCAGCTTGCGCCACAATGGCCGCAGGATGCGCCCGGCCTGCGGCGCGGCGGCGAGCAGCGCCCGCATCTCGGGATCGTCGAGCAGCGCCTGCAGCATCTCGTCAAGCCCCATCCGGAACACGGTCAGCAGCACCGGCCCGGGCGGAATGCCCGACGGTCGGGGCTCCGCCCTCGCCCGCTCGACCGCCACCCGGTCCGAGACCGGGCGCGGCGCGCGCGGTGCCGCGGGCAGCGTGCCGGCGACGAAGCGCGCATGGAGCGCGGCAAGCCGCCGCTGGACGCCCGTGAGATAGTGCCCCAGCGGCAAGATAAGCGGCGCCACCTCGTGCCGCCACAGCATGATCCCGCCGATGGTCAGCTTGATGTGGTTGATGAAGAGGACGAAGCGGGGCATCAGGCTGGTTGGGGGGGAGAGGGCGACGGAGGACATGTGCGGGGGTATAGCGTTAGTGAGCAACAATGGCAAGAACTTCGTCATCGC
>DATIMU010000552.1:0-7233 GCA_035475015.1 Acetobacteraceae bacterium | reverse complement strand
GAAGGCGTAGAAGGCGTGGACGTGCGGCCGCAGCCGGGGCGCGATCAGCGCCGAGCCCACGGGAAAGTTCTCGTCCCCGCGGTCCTTGCCGGACCAGGTTTCCACGGAATCGAGCGTCGTCGCGCTCATGCGTCGGCTCCTCGGTAGGCCCGGCTCTTCCACACCACCCCTCGCCCGCGCGCGTGGTTCAACGCCGAGCCGACGGTCGCCGCCATGTAGAACACCGCGACCAGCGGCAGGAACGGCGCCCACAGCGGCGAGCTGCCGAAGCGGCGCAGCGTGGGCAGATACGAGGCCGCCGCGCCGGTCCAGGCGAGCAACCCGATCCAGCGCGCCGCGCCGTGGCCGAACAGCGCGAGCGCCGGCGGCACCAGCCAGGTCATCGCCATCCCAAAAATGCACAGCACCAGCAGGACCGGCGAGCGGCGAAGTTGCACATAGGCGGTGCGCGCCACCATGCGCCAGATGTCCGCCGCCGCCGGATAGGGCCGGATCGAGCGCGCCAGCCCGCTATGCCCGAGCCAGATGCGCCCGCCCCGCTTCACCGTGGCCGCCAGCGCCACGTCGTCGATCAGCGCGCCACGCACCGCCTCGATCCCGCCGATCCGCTCGAGCGCGCGCCGCCGCACGAGGATCGTCCCGCCCGCCGCCGCCCCCGTGGCGCGCAGCGGATCGTTGACCCAGGCGAACGGGTAGAGCAGCTGGAAGAAGAACACGAAGGCCGGCACCAACGCCCGCTCGGCGAGGCTCTCGCAGTTCAGCGCCACCATCTCCGAGACGAGGTCGAGTCCGTGCCGCTCGGCTTGCGCCACCAGGGTCGCGACGTGGCGCGGATAGTGCTCGATGTCGGCGTCCGTCAGCAGCACCAGCTCGGCGTCCCCCGCCGCCGCCACACCCTGCGCCACCGCCCACAGCTTGCCGCTCCATCCGGCGGGGCGCGGGCGGCCGTCGAGCACCGTGAGGCGCGGGCCGGCGAAGCGGCGCGCGATCTCGCCCGTGCCGTCGCCGCTGCCGTCATCGACCAGCACGACCCTGAGCGCCCCCGCGTAGTCCTGCGCCAGCAGCGAGGCGAGGCTGCGGCCGATCAGCGATGCCTCGTCGCGCGCCGGGACGACGATGGCCACGGCAGGCGCCGCCGGCGGGCGGCCGGGCGGCAGTTGCGGGCCGGACCGCCAAAACCTTCCGTGCAGCCCGAGCAAATAGGCCCAGATCGCCAGCGAGAGGACGGCAAGCACCGTCATCTCGGCACCATCCCGTTGGCGCGGAACCAGGCGACGGCATCCTCGACCGCCGCGCGCGCCGGGCGGGCGCGGTAGCCGAGCTCCGCCTCGGCCTTGGCGGAGGAAAAGAACATCCGCTTGCGCGCCATCTTGAGGTGGTCGCGCGTCACCAGCGGCTCGATGCCGGTCAGCCGCGCCAAGGTCTCCGAGGCCGCCGCGACCGGCCACAGCATCTCGTGGCGCAGCTTGATGCGCGGCGCCCGCCGGCCGGTCACCGAGGCGATCAGCGCCAAGAGGTCGCGGAGGAGAAAATTCTCGCCGCCAAGTATGTATTTCTCGCCCACCGCGCCGCGCTCCAGCGCCAGCACATGCCCCTCGGCGACGTCGTCGACATGTACCACGTTGAGCCCGGTATCGAGATAGGCCGGCATTCGGCCCGAGGCGGCATCGGCGATCATCTTTCCCGTGGGCGTCGGCTTGATGTCGCGCGGGCCGACCGGCGTCGAGGGATTGACGATCACCGCCGGCAGCCCGTGCGTGCCGACCATGTCGAGCACCGCCTGCTCGGCGCGGTATTTCGACTTCTTGTAGAGGCCGACGATGGCTTCCTCCGTGACCGGGGTGGTCTCGCGCGCCGGCGTGCCGTCCTTGGTCAGACCGAGGGCGGCGACGCTGCTGCAATAGACGATGCGCTCCACCCTGGCCGCCTGCGCCGCCTGCATCAGCGCCACCGTGCCGCCGACATTGGCGCGGATCATCGCCTCCGGGTCGGGCACCCAGATGCGGTAGTCGGCGGCGACATGGACCAGGTAGCGGCAGCCCGCCACCGCGCGGGCGAGGGAGGCGGCGTCCGTCAGGTCGCCTTCCACCACCTCGGCGGTGGTGAGGTCCGCGAGATTGCGCCGGTCGCTCGCCGGCCGCGTCAACAGCCGCAGGGCATGGCCCCGCCCGGCCAGGGCGCGCGCCACGGCCGAGCCGACGAAGCCGGTCGCACCGGTCACCAGGGTCGGAGCATCGAGTGTCTGCACCGGCCTGCTATAGCCCGGGCTTGCCGGATTGGTGTAGAGCCGGCGGTCCTCCTCGGGCACCGAGCCACCCATATATCGGGCGGCCGCCTCAACATAATCTGGAAACCTCGTTGAAAAGACTGTCGATCGCGCTCGCCGCCCTGGGCCTGCTGATTGGCACCGTACTGCTCGGCTGGTTCGGCTTCGGCCGCGTCGTCGATGCGGTGCTGTCGGTCGGCTGGGGCGGCTTCGGCCTGCTGATCGCCTGGCAATTGCTGTTGTTCGCGGTGCTGGCGGCGGCATGGAGCATCATCGCGGGACGGTCGGACATCGCCCTCGGCGTGTTCTTCTGGGGCCGCATGGTGCGCGACTCGGCCACCACCTGCCTGCCCTTCTCGCCGGTCGGCGGCTTCGTCCTGGGCGCCCGGGCGATCACCCTGCTGGGCGTCTCGTGGCCGCTCGCCACCGCCTCGCTGGTGGTGGACGTCACCGCCGAGGTGCTGGCCCAGATGGTGTTCGCCTTGATCGGGCTGTGCATCCTGATCGCCCACGACCCCTTCACGCCGCTCGCCCAGCCGATCGCGATCGGCATCGGCGTCGCCGTGGCGGCGATGGCCGCCTTCATCTGGGCGCAGCAGGGTGCCGGGGCGATCTTCGACAAGCTCGGCCGCCGCATCGCCGGCCACTGGTTCGACGATGCCCAGGAGCGCGTCGCGGTGCTGCAGGACGAGATCGGGCTGATCTACGGGCGGACCTCGCGGCTGGCGGTCGGGGCTTTCCTGCACCTGCTCGGCTGGATCGGCACCGCGATCGGCACCTGGATCGGCTTCAATCTCCTCGGCGTCGATATCGACCTCGACGACGCCATCGCGATCGAGGCGCTGCTCCACGCCGTGCTCGCGGTGGCCTTCTTGGTTCCGGGCTACGCCGGCGTGCAGGAGGCGGCGTATGCCGGGCTCGGCATGTTGTTCGGCGTGCCGCCGGACATCGCCCTCGGGATGTCCCTGCTGCGCCGCGCCAAGGATCTCGCGATCGGCATTCCGGTCCTGCTGGTCTGGCAGTTCCTGGAGGTGCGCCGCCTGCGGGTGGTGTCGTCGGGGGAGTAGCTCCCCTCACCCAACCCTCTCCCAGAGGGAGAGGACTACTTCTCTCCCTCTCCCAGAGGCACCGGCCGCCCCTCGATCGGGTAGGCGGGGTCGTTGTAGCCCGGGCTCGACGCGTGGCCGGGCACCACCAGCCGGTCCACCAGCGCCTCGTCCGCCGCGTCGAGCCGGGCATCGAGGCAGCTCGCGTATTCCTCCCACTGCTCCTCGGTGCGCGGGCCGCCGATCGCCGCCGTGAGCAGCCGGTTGCGCAGCACCCAGGCCATCGCGAACTGCCCCGGCGTCACCCCGCGCGCCAGCGCGTGCTCGGCCACCTCCCGGGCGATTTGCAGGCTCTCGGGCCGCCACTCGGTTTCCAGCATCCGCCGATCCTGCCGCCCGGCGCGGGTGCCGGTGGGCGGCGGGACGTCGGGGCGGTACTTGCCGGTCAGCACGCCGCGCGCCAGCGGGCTGTAGGCCACCACGCCCAAGCCGAAATGGCCGCAGGCCGGCAGATGCTCGACCTCGACCTGCCGGTTCAGCAGATTGTAGAGCGGCTGGCTGGCGACCGGGCGGTCGATGCCGGCCTGGTCGCACAGCCGGCAGATCTCGGCCAGCCGCCACGAGCGGTAGTTGGACACGCCGATCGAGCGGATCTTCCCTTGGCGTACCAGATCGGCCAAGGCGCGCACCGTCTCGTCGAGCGGCGTGTCGTGATCCTCCTTGTGCAGGTAGAGCAGGTCGATGACCTCGGTGCCGAGCCGGCGCAGGCTGGCTTCGGTCGCCTCGAACACCGCCCGTCGCGAGAGGCCGCCGCCGTTCGGCCCCTCACCCATCTTGTTGGCGATCTTGGTCGCCAGCACCCACCAATGCCGCTCGCCCGCGATGGCGCGCCCGACCACCTCCTCGGAGCGCCCGCCGGTATAGCCGTTGGCCGTGTCGATGAAGTTGATGCCCTGCTCGCGGGCACGGGCGACGATGCGCGCGGCGGTCGGCTCGTCGGTCGGGCCGCCGAACATCATCGTCCCCAGGCACAACGGCGAGACCTTCAGGCCGCTGCGGCCCAGCCTGCGGTATTCCATCGCGATCTCCTCGCCAGCACGATTAGTAGTACCGATACGGGTGGTAATAGTGGTAGCGCGGATAGTAGGCGGGCACGACGACGCAGCCGGACAGCGCCAGCACCATCCCGACCGCCCCGATCACCCGCGCCACGGAAAGCCATCTGGTTCGCATGGACAAGCACTCCTTCGCCACACCTCACCCAACCGGATGAACGCGGCGGCAATGCGTCCGCTGCGTGTCGGAACGTGACGCTCAGAGGCGCGCCAACCCGAATCCTGCCCAGGTGAAGACCAGGCACAGCACGACCGAGGCGACCGCATAGAACGCCGCCGCGCCGGTCTCGCCCGCCTGCAGGAGCTCGAGGGTCTGCAGGCTGAACGCGGAGAAGGTGGTGAACCCGCCGCACACGCCAGTCATCAGGAAGACCCGCACATCCGGGTGCCACGCAACCCGCTCGGGGATCAGTGTCAGCCCGGCGACCAGCCCGATCACGAACGATCCCACGACGTTGATGAGCAGCGTGCCCCAGGGAAAGCGCGGGCCGGTGAGCGACACCATCGCAGCGGTCAGCCAGAACCGGGCGACGCTGCCGAGCGCGCCGCCGACGCCCACCCACAGATAGATCAGGACCACTCTCCCGTTCCGCCACCCGCCATTTTGAGGCAGCCGGGATCACGGGGGAAGTCACTTGCGGCGCACGTCCCGGCCCTGCGCGCCTCGCATGGCGTTTCATCTGGCGAAGTTATAGTAACGCACCTTACTATCACCTCGACTTAGCAAGGTGTGGACGTGCCCAATTTTGATCGTGACCTCTTGTTTTTGATCCACGACGTCGCCCGGCTGCTCCGGGTGGATGCGGACAAGCGTGCCCGGGCGCATGGGATGACCCGCGCCCAATGGGCCATCCTGATCTGGCTGGAGCGCCAGTCGGGGCTGTCGCAGAAGGAGCTGGCAGAAATCCTCGACGTGGAGCCGATCACCGTCGCCCGGCTGATCGACCGGCTGCAGGCGCGCGGCATGGTGGAGCGTCGGCCCGACCCGAAGGACCGCCGCATCTGGCGCCTGCATCTGCGCCCCCCCGCCTTCTCCGTGCTCGGCGAGATCGACGAGCAGCGCACCGCGATCACCGAGATGCTGACGTGCGGGATCGACCATGACGCCCTGCGTTCCGCCACCGACACCCTGCTGCGCATGAAGGAAAAACTCAGTGCCGAGGCCCGCGCACCCAAGCGGGCGGAACCGAGCACGGAGCACCGAACCGGGCCGGGCCTCGCCGTCGCGAGGGAGGCGGTCTGATGTCGTCGACCACAACCCACGGCACGAGCCAGATCGCTTCGCGCGTCACCGACGCGCCGGCGCCCGTGCGCAGCCGCTCGCGCCGGCGGCTGCTGCGTCCGCTGCTGATGATCGGCGGCGTGCTGGTCGTCGTCGTCGCCTCGCTGGTCTATTGGGTGCAGGGCGGCCGCTACATCTCGATCGACAACGCCTACGTGCGCGCCGCCAAGGAGACGCTGTCCACCGACATCAACGGTACCGTCGCCGCGGTGCCGGTGCATGAGGGCCAGCTCGTCCACAAGGGCGACGTGGTGATGCGCTTCGATCCGCGCCAGTTCCAGATCGCGCTCGACGGTGCCAAGGCCAACCTCACCCAGGTCGGCCTCAGCATGGAGGCGATGAAGCAGGACTACCAGCGGATGCTGCGCGACATCGACGCCAAGCAGGCGCAGGTGCAGCTCGACGCCGTCCAGTTCGAGCGCCGGTCCAAGCTGGTGGGTCGCGGCGACGTGTCGCGCTCGGACTACGATAGCGCGCGGTTTCAGCTACTCGCCAGCACGCGCAATCTTGAATCCCTCAAGATGCTGGCGCAGGTGCAGCTCGCCAAGCTCGGCGGCTCGCCCGATGTCGACGTGAAGCACACGCCGGAATACTTGAAGGCGCAGGCTCAGGTGGACGAGGCGCAGCGCCAGCTCGATCACGCCACGCTGTATGCGCCCTACACCGGCGTCGTCACGATGGTCGACAGCGTGCAGCCCGGCATGTACCTCACGGCCGGCACTGCGGCGTTCGGCATCGTGTCCAGCGAGCGCGTCTGGGTCGAGGCGAACCCGAAGGAGACCGAGCTCACCTGGGTCAAGCCGGGCGATCCGGTTTCGGTGACGGTGGACACCTATCCGGGCCGCACCTGGAAGGGCGTGGTGGAGAGCATCGCGCCCAATAGCGGCGCCGAGTTCTCGGTGCTGCCGGCGCAGAACTCGAGCGGCAACTGGGTGAAAGTGGTGCAGCGCATCCAGGTCCGCATCCGCGTCGACCGCACGCCCGACGAGCCGCCGCTGCGCTCCGGCATGAGCGTCGAGGCGACCATCGACACCGGCCATCGCCGGACCTTCTCCGACCTGCTCTGAGGTCCACGGCAATGGCTGACGCCACACCGGGCTTCGTCCGGGTCCCTCATCGCGGCATCATCACGGCCTGCACGATGGCCGCGACCCTGATGCAGGCGCTGGATTCCACCATCGCCAACGTCGCCCTGCCCTACATGCAGGGCAGCCTGTCGGCGAGCTACGACGAGATCACCTGGGTTCTGACCTCGTACGTGACGGCGGCGGCGATCATGACCGCGCCGGTGGGCTGGCTCGCCGCCCGGTTCGGCCGCAAGAATCTCTACCTGATCTGCGTGATCGGCTTCACCATCGCCTCGATGATGTGCGGCGCGGCGCAATCCCTGCCGCAGATGGTGATATTCCGCCTGCTGCAAGGCGTGTTCGGCGCCGCCCTGGTGCCGCTGTCGCAGGCCACCATGCTCGACATCTACCCGGCCGAGCAGCGCGGCTCGGCGATGGCGCTGTGGGGCGTCGGCGT
>DATIMU010000551.1:0-5886 GCA_035475015.1 Acetobacteraceae bacterium | reverse complement strand
GGCGCGGGATTGATCGCCTGCGTGCTGGCGGCGGTGCACCACGCCGAAATCGTTGCGCACCGCGTCGGCGAGCCCTTTGGCACACTGATCCTCGCCCTCGCCGTGACCGTGATCGAGGTCGCGCTGATCGTGTCGCTGATGCTGGCCGGCGGCGAGGCCACGGCCCCGCTCGCACGTGACACGGTGTTCGCAGCGGTGATGATAATCTTGAACGGCATGGTCGGGATCTGTCTGCTCGCCGGCAGCTCGAGGCACGGCGAGCAGGTGTTCGGGCTTTACGGCGTTAACGCCTCGCTGGCGACACTCGCGGCGATGGCGGTAATAACCCTCGTCCTGCCCAACACCACGACCAGCGTGGCCGGCCCGATCTATTCGGCGAGCCAACTCGTGCTCATCGCCGTCGCATCCCTCGCCCTCTACGCCGCCTTCGTGCTGGTGCAGACCGTGCGCCATCGTGACTATTTTCTGCCCCAAGGCGCCGCCGCGCTCGATGCCGAGGCGCACGCCGCGCCGCCGAGCGGACGCGCCGCCCTGCTCAGCGCCGGTCTGCTCCTGGCCTGCCTCGGCGCCGTGGTGCTGCTGGCCAAGGCGCTGGCCCCGACCGTCGAGGCGGCGGTCGATGCGGCGGGCGCCCCCAAGGCGGTGGTCGGCGTCATCATCGCGGTGGTCGTGCTGCTGCCGGAAAGCCTCGCCGCGCTGCAGGCCGCGCGGGCCGACCGGCTGCAGACCAGCCTCAATCTTGCCCTCGGCTCGGCGATGGCCTCGATCGGCCTGACCATCCCGGTCGTCGCCGTCGTCTCGCTGGTCACCGGCTGGACGCTGGTGCTGGGGCTCGATCTCAAGGCGATGGTGCTGCTGGGCCTGTCGCTGCTGGTGGCGACCCTGTCGCTCGGCACCGGCCGCACGACCATCCTGCAGGGCACCGTGCATCTCGTCATCTTCGCCGTCTACCTGTTCACGACGGTGGTGCCTTGAGGTCGCGAGATGGCGGGATAACTCGACGGCGTGGGACGGGAGTTATCCCGCCACCAACGGCGGCTCGAACGCGGTAACGGGCGGCAACGGGCCATCATGGCGCTCGATCTGCACCAAGGCACTCTGCGCCGCGCAACCTTGCGACAGCTGGGAGGCGCCGACGTCCGGCGTCACCACGTTGGGGTTGCCATGCTTGTCGAGGCCGCTCTCATCGGGGTCGTACCAGGCGCCGGTGGCGATCTGTGCCACGCCCGGGCTGATGCCGTCGCTCAGAGCGACGCCCGCGAGGAATGCGCCACGATCGTTGAACACCCGCACCACGTCGCCCGCCGCGATGTCGCGCGCGGCGGCGTCGGCGGGATTGAGCAGGATCGGCTCCCGCCCGGCGATCTTGGATTGCTGACTGACTTCGCCGTGGTCGTATTGTCCGTGCAGCCGCGTCCTCGGCTGCGATGACAGCAGGTGCAGCGGGAATTTCTTGGCCCCGTCCGCGCCGAGCCATTCGCCGGGCGCCTGCCACACGGGATGCCCAGGACAATCCGCGTAGTCGAAACTTTCTATCCGGGCGGAAAAAATCTCGATCCGGCCCGAGGGCGTGGGCAGGGGCGCCGCATCAGGGTCGGCGCGGAATTCGCGCAGCAGCACCGGCTCCGCCTCGGGCGCGGGCAGCTCGAAGATGCCGGCCTCCCAGAATTCCTCGAACGGCGGCAGCTCCACGCCAACGGCGGTCGCCCGCCCGCGCGACTGATCGTAGAGATGCGCGAGCCACTCGCGTACGGAGCGTCCCTCGGTAAACCGCTCCCGCACCCCGAGACGTTCGGCGAGCTCGGCACAGATCGCGAAATCGTCGCGCGCCTCCGCGCAAGGTGGCACCGCCTGCTTCGAGGCGATGATGAACCGCTCGCCGGCCGCCGAACCGATGTCGTCGCGCTCGAGCGCCGTGGTCGCCGGCAGCACGACATCGGCGAACTTGGCCTGCGCCGTCCAGAACTGCTCGTGGACGATCACCGCCTCGGGTCGCCGCCAGGCGCGCGCGAGCCGGTTGATGTCCTGGTGATGATGGAAGGCGTTGCCGCCAGCCCAGTAGACAAGGCGGATGTCGGGGTAGGTCAGGCGCTGGCCGTTGTAGTCGAACGCCTCCCCGGGGCGCAGCAGCATGTCGGCGATGCGGGCCACCGGGATGAAGCTCTTTACCGCATTCACGCCCTGCGGCAGTCGCGGCCCGGAGAACGGCCGCCGTCCCGCGCCGATCATGTTCATGCAGCCATAGCCCAACCCGATGCCGCCGCCCGGCGTGCCAATCTGCCCGAGCATCGCCGCGAGGGTGATCGCCATCCAGAACGGCTGCTCGCCGCCCATCGCGCGTTGCAGCGACCACGCGACGTTCACCATCGTCCGGCTGCCCGCCATCCGCACCGCGAGGTCGGCGATGGTCGCGGCGTCGATGCCGGTGAGTGAAGCCGCCCAGCGGGCGTTCTTCGGCTGGCCGTCGCTGACGCCCAGCAGATATTCTTGGAACCGATCGAAGCCGACCGTGTAGCGCGCGAGAAAATCCCGGTCGTGCAGGCCGCGCGCGACCAGCTCGTAGGCGATGCCGAGCATCATCGCCGTGTCGCTGCCGGGTCGCAGCGGCAGCCACTCGGCGTTGGGCACGTCGTCGAGATCGTGGCGCACCGGGCTGAGATTGATGAAACGCACCCCCGCCTTGGCCATCCGCGCGATGGCGCCTCGCGCCACATGCGCCGTGGCACCGCCGGAGCTCACCTGCGTGTTGCGCGTCGGCAGGCCGCCGAAACCGACGAACAGCTCGCAATGTTTCTCCAGGCTGCTCCAGGCGGTGTGGCGGACCTGCACGTCATCCATCGCGCCCAGCACATGCGGCAGCAGCACGCGCCCGGCGCCGAGGCTGTAGGTGTCGGTATGATAGGTGTAGCCGCCGATCGCGTTGAGGAAGCGGTGGATCTGGCTCTGCGCGTGATGAAAGCGTCCGGCGCTCGACCAGCCGTAGGAGCCGCCGAAGATCGCGGAATTACCGTGCGCCGCGCGCACCCGCGCGAGCTCTTCCGCCACGAGGTCGAGCGCCGTCTCCCACGACACCTCGATGAACCGCTCCCGCCCGCGCTCCTCGCGCGACGCGCCGCGCGCGCGAAGGAACCCCTCGCGTACCGCCGGGCGACGCACGCGGCAGGGGGCAACGATGCCCTCCGCGATGGAGCGGCCGATCGGCGACGGATCGGCATCCCATTCCGCTGGGTCCATCCCGAGCAATTTTCCGCCCGCCACGCGCGGCCGGTAGACGCCCCAATGCATCGCCGTGTAGGTCATGCGCGCGTGTCCTCTTATTGCGCGGACGCGAGCGCGCCGGCAAAGCCGCGGTCGAACGCGCCGGAAACGTCCAGATGCGCCGGCAGCACATGGTATCGCGTGAAAAGATCGGCCTCGCCCTGGGTCTCCGCGATCACCTGGTCGTCGATCGCGATGGGCGTCGCCGCGCGGTTGCGCAGGGACTGGGCGATCAGAGGCGCGGGAATGCGGGTAAGAGTAGAAACCTGGGTGGCGTTCTCCTCGACATGCGACAGCGCCCAGCGCCGCGCGCGGGCGAGGCGGCCCTCGAAATCCTCCAGCGCCGCGCGCTTGCCGGCAATCGCGTCCAGATGCGCGAGGTCGAAGGATTTGTTGCCGTAGACGCCGGTGGCGTCGGCCAGCACCCGTGCCCCATCATCGGCGATGGCGATGGAGACGTACGGGTCCCACACCGACCACGCATCGACCGCGCCGCCGGCGAGGGCGAGGCGCGCGTCGGGCGGCGGCATGGTCACGATGTTGACCGAGGCCGGGTCGATCCCCGCGTGATCGAGCAGCGCGAGGGCGAGATAGTGCCCGTTGCCGCCCTTGTTGACCGCGAGCTTGCGGCCCTTGAGGTCCGCGAGGGTCGTGATCGGCGAGCCGCGCGGCACCAGGATCGCCTGGCTTTTCGCCCCGCCGCGCACCGCGCCGATCACCCGCACCGGCACGCCTGAGGCGTAGACGAACAGGAAGGGCACATCACCAGTGAATCCGACATCGAGCGCGCCGGCGTTCAGCGCCTCCAGCAGCGGCGCGGCGGCGGGGAACTGCGACCAGCGGATGCGATAGGGAACATCGGCGAGCACGCCGGCCGCCTCCATCACCGAGCGATTGCCGGCGATCTGGTCGCCGACCCGCAGCACGGTCTCCGCCCGCGCGGCTCCGCCGGCCCCGAGCAGCGCCCCGGCGCCCAGCGTCAGCGCCAATCTCCGTCCGACAATGCTCATTCCGACCTCATATGCTTCGAACTCTGCAGATTGCACGTAACACATTGTACGGAGTGATATAAGGTATTTCACTATCCGACTTCCGAGTTGACTCGGTCGACCTTTCGACTATTCTGGAGATATGGAGAAGTCAGCAGCCATCGCCGCGCTGGCGGCACTCGCGCAGGAATCCCGGCTCGACATCTTCCGCCTGCTGGTCCAGGCGGGCGCCCAAGGACTTCCGGCGGGGCAGATCGGAGAGCGATTGCGGCTGCCCTCAGCCACCCTGTCGTTCCACCTGGCCCAGCTCAAGCAGGCCGGGCTGGCGACATGCCGGCGCGATGGCCGCTCGCTGATCTACGCTGCGGGATACCTCGCCATGACCGGCCTGCTCGCTTACCTGACCGAGAATTGCTGCCAGGGCGACCCGGCGGCCTGCGGTCTCGACGCCTGCAATCCCTCCGCAACCGCCATCACAGGAGATCGCGATGAAGCGCCTGCACGTGCACGTCTCCGTTGACGACCTCGCACACTCGATCCGGTTCTACAGCGCGCTGTTCGCCGCCGAGCCGACGGTCAGCAAGCCGGATTACGCCAAATGGATGCTGGACGATCCGCGCGTGAATTTCGCCATCTCCACGCATGGCGGGCAGACCGGCCTCGATCATCTCGGCATCCAGGTCGAGAGCCAGGACGAACTGCAGGACGTCTACGCCCGCTTGCGCCAGGCCGATCGGCCGGTGCTCGAGGAGGGCGCCACGACCTGCTGCTACGCCAAGTCGGAAAAATCCTGGATCACCGACCCACAGGGCGTGTCGTGGGAGACCTTCCTGACCTCGGGCGAGAGCACGATTTACGGCGATAGCGTCGATCTCGGCCCCATCAGGACCACGGCCGCGGCCTGCTGCGCGCCCGCGCCGGCGCAATCCGCCTGCTGCGGGCCGGAGCGCCCGGTATGACGGTCACGATCTATCACAACCCGGCTTGCGGCACGTCGCGCAACGTGCTCGGCCTGATCCGCGACAGCGGCGAGGAGCCGGTCGTCATCGAGTACCTGAAAACCCCGCCCACCCGCGCCGAGCTGGTCGGCCTGATCCGCCGCATGGGCATCCCCGTGCGCGACGTGCTGCGCCGGAAGGGCACGCCCTACGACGCGCTTGGGCTCGATGATCCGGCCCTGACCGACGACCAGCTCATCGATGCCATGATGGCGCATCCCATCCTCATCAATCGCCCCATTGTGGTGACGCCGCTCGGCGCCATGCTCTGCCGTCCGTCCGAGACCGTGCGGGAGATCTTGCCGGGCGCTGCCTCGTGAGCGACGCTGCGGCCGCCGTCGACCGGGAGACGGCGAAGGCGCCGTCGATGGGCGTGTTCGAGCGCTACCTGACCTTCTGGGTGGCGCTCTGCATCGTCGTCGGCATCGTGCTCGGGAAGGCGGTTCCGGGCGTGTTCCATGTGCTCGGCGAGGCGACCGTGGCGCAGGTCAATCTGCCGGTCGCGGTACTGGTGTGGCTGATGATCGTGCCGATGCTGCTCAAGATCGACCTCGGCGCGCTGGGGCAGGTGCGCGAGCACTGGCGCGGGATCGCCGCGACCGTGGGCGTCAACTGGCTGGTCAAGCCGTTCTCGATGGCGC
>DATIMU010000550.1:0-8196 GCA_035475015.1 Acetobacteraceae bacterium | reverse complement strand
GTGCTGGTCAACTACCATGCCGAGATGCTCGCCCCGGTTCAGCGCGGCGGCCATCTCGAACACCGCCTCCTTGCGGCTGCGGATGAGGCGCCCCATCAGGCCCTGGCGAATGCGCGCGATCTCGGCCGCCACCGCGGGATTGTTGGGCATCCGATAGACTACAGCGGCGGGCAGCCCGTGCGCCGCGGCGGCGACGGCGGGCAGCTCCCAATTCGCGAGATGCGAGGCGAAGGCCAGCGCCGGACGGCCGTCGTCGCGCAGGTCGAGAAACAGCTTTACCCCCGCCGCGTCGGTGTGGATGCGGCCCTCGGCGTCGGGCCGGTCGGGGTCGAAATCCCAGATGTCGCCGAGATGCACGTACTCGCCGGCGACCCGGCCGACATTCTCCCAGGCGCCGCGCAAGGTCGCCTCGATCCAGGCGCGGTCCTTCTCCGGGAAGGCGGCGCGGAGGTTGGCTCGGCCAATCCGGTGCGTCGGCAGGAATGGCCCGACGCGCCGCATGATCGCGCCACAGATGTCGGAGGCACGGTCCGGGTCGGTGCGCCGCAGCACGCCGAACAGGAACGAGACGAGGCGGCCGATCAGCCTGTCGCCGATCGCGGCGAGCGCCATCTCAGAGTGTCACCAGGATTTTTCCAAATACGTCGCGCCGCGCCAGCCGGTCGAGCCCGGCGCGGAAATCACCGAGGTCGTAGCGCGTGTCGATCACCGGGCGCACGCCGGAGGCGATCCGGTCGAGCGCGTGGCGCAGGCTGTGCAGCGGCGAGCCGAACGAGCCGATGATGCGGTACTGCTGCTGGAAAAGCTGCATCAGATTGATGCTGGCCGATGGTCCTGATGTCGCGCCGCAAGTCACCAGCCGGCCGCCGCGACGCATGGAGAGCAGCGAGCCGGCCCAGGTGTCGGCGCCGACATGCTCGAACACCACGTCCACGCCCTTCTTGGCGGTCAGGCGCCGCACCACGCCCTCGAAGCGGTCGGTGCGGTAGTTGATGACGTGGTCGGCGCCGAGGGCGCGCGCCTGCTCGGCCTTGGCATCGCTGCCGACCGTGGTGATGACCGTGCAGCCCAGGGACTTGGCGATGCGGATGGCGATGCTGCCGATGCCCGAGCCGCCGGCATGAACGAGAATGGTCTCGCCGGCTTCGAGCCCGGCGTTGTCGAACAGCATGTGCTCGACGGTGCCGTAGGCCACCGGCACGCAGGCGGCGTCCTCTAGACTCACCCCGGTGGGGATGGGCAGGACGAGGCGGGCAGGGTGGTTGACGAGATCCTGGGCGAACCCGTCGATATGGAAGCCGCGCACGCCGGCGACGTTCTCGCACAGATTGTCCCGCCCCGACCGGCAGAAGCGACAGGCGCCGCAGGTCAGCGCGGAATAGGCAATCACCGGCTGGCCGAGGGCCAATCCGGTCACATCGGGTCCGATCGCGGCAATCTCGCCGGCCGCCTCGGCGCCGACGCTGAGTGGAAATTGCCGCTTGGCGAAGGCCATGCCGCGAAAACCCCACAGATCGATGTGGTTGAGCGCGACGGTGCGGACGCGGATTTGCACCTCGCCCGGCGCGGGCGGCGGCGGCGCGTTGCGCTCGACCAGGGCGATCTCGCGCTCGGCGAGCAGTTGCAGCGCACGGATGCTGGGCATGGGCGGGGTCCGGAAGCGAGAGGTCAGGCGCGCTGCACGCCGATCGAGGCGGTCAGGCCGCCATCCACCGGGATGACGGCGCCCGTGACATAGGCCGCTTCGGGGGAGGCGAGGAAGCCCACCACCTCGGCGATCTCCTCCGGGCTCGCATATCGCCCGGCGGGGATGCGTGCCTCGGTCGCGGCGCGATGGGCGGCGAAGGGGGCGAGCATCTCGGTATCGACGAACCCGGGCGCCACGTAATTCACCGTGACGCCGCGCCGCGCGGTCTCGATCGCCAGGGTGCGGACGTAGCCGAGCAGGGCGGATTTGCTGGCGGCGTACGCGGCGTTGCCTTGGGTGGCCTGCTGTCCGATCACCGAGCCGATGGCCACGATCCGCCCGTGCCGCGCCCGGGTCATCGGCCGCATCACGGCGCGCGCGATGCGGGCGAACGACCAGAAATTCACCTGCATGGCTGCCTCGGCCGCGTCCTGGTCCATCAGCGCCGCCAATGCATCGTAGGTCATGCCGCCCACCTGCACCAAAGTGCCGTACGGCTCGTCCGCCTCCAGCCGATCGGCGAAGGCGTCCACCGCGTCTCGCTTGGCGAGGTCGAGCGGGAGGGCATCGAACGCGGCCTCCGGGTGGGCGACCCGCAGCGCGTCGAGCCAGGTCGCCACGTCGGAGCGGTAGGTGAAGGTGACGTCCGCGCCCCGCCGCGCCAGCACGTTCACCACCGCCGCGCCGATGCCGCGCCGCCCGCCAATGACGAGGGCGCGCGGTCGGGCGGCCATCAGCCGGGCGCCGCGCCCAGCACCAGGCAGACGTTCTGGCCGCCGAAGCCGAACGAACTCGACACCGCGCGCGTGACTTGCGCGTCGCGCGCCACATTGGGCACGCAGTCGAGCGGCAGGGCAGGGTCCGGCACCTCGTAGTTGATGGTCGGCGGCAGCCGGCCGTGCCGCATGGCCAGCAGGGTGAACACCGCCTCGACCGCGCCGGCCGCCGTCAATGTGTGACCGATCATTGACTTGTTGGACGATATGGGGATCGCGCTGGCGCGCTCGCCGAACACGGCGGTAACGCCGAGCCACTCCATCTTGTCGTTCTCGGGCGTGCCGGTGCCGTGCGCGTTGATGTAGCCCACGCTGTCGGGCGGCGCCCCCGCGTCCTCCAGCGCCTCGCGCAGGCAGGCGATGATCGGCCGGCCGTCCGGGCTCGACCGGGTGCGGTGGAAACCGTCGGCCTTCTCGCCGCAGCCCTCGACCACGCCCAAGATGCGCGCGCCGCGGGCGCGGGCGTGCTCCAGGCTTTCCAGCACCAGCGCGCCGGCGCCCTCGGCCATCACGAAGCCGTCGCGGTCCTTGGAGAACGGCCGTGCCGCCGCCGCCGGCGGGTCGTTGCGGGTGGATAGCGCGGAAAGCAGGGAAAACCGGATCAGCGCCTCCTGCGTCACCGAGGCATCCGTGCCGACGCACAAGGCCGCCCCGGCCTCGCCCCGGCGGATCGCCTCGACGCCGAGCTGGATCGCCGTGGCGCCAGACGCGCAGGCGGTCGAGGTGGCGACCGGCGAGCCCTTGGTGCCGAACCGGTCGGCCAGGTTCTCGCCCACCGAGCTGAACAGGAAGCGGCGATACCAGCGGCTAAAATCGCCGGTGCCGGCGGCACGCAGCAAATCGTCGTAAGTCACTGTTTCGTTTGCGCCGGACGCGGCAGCAAGCGCGCGGCGCTGCGGCCAGTCCATCTCCACCGGCGGCACCGCGAGCAGCAGCGGGCCGGGGAAATCGCCCTTGCGGCCGATCCCGGCTTCGGCCACGGCCTCCTCGATGACCATGCCGGCGAGCTTTTCCGTGAGCTCCGCCGCGGTTGCTTCCTCCGTGGCGACGAAGTCCACCGTGCCGGCGACGGTGGTGCGCAGCCCGTCGGTGGGAAAGCGGGAAATCCGCCGCAAGCCCGAGCGTCCGGCGGTCAGTGCGCCCCAATTATCCGCTTGGCCGGCGCCGAGCGAGGTCAGCACGCCCATCCCGGTCACCACGACCACCGGACGGGATTTGGAATCGCGATCCGAACCAGCCATCGCCGCCTCCTACGCCGCCTCGACCAGCGCCATGCCCTCGCCGCGCCAGTGGCCCCAGGCCGTCACCAGCACCTGCCGCAATTCTCCCGTCATCGGCGCCTCCGCCGCTTCGAGCGGCCCGAACAGCCGGCCGCGCGACAGCGCCATCGCCGACAGCGCGAGATTGGCGGGCAGCGACGGCTCCATGCTGTGACCCAGCGCCGTCGCCGTGGCGCGCACCGGAAGCCCCAGTTCTCGCAGGAAATCCTGCTCCTCGGCGGTCGGTGCCGGAGCGCCCGAGGCGCCCGAGAGCACCGCGCTGGAGCCAGGCACGAGGCGCGCCCGAAGCGGGGCAAGCTGCCGCTCCGCGTTCGCGCTCGCCTGCCCCGGCTCGCGCCGGCAGCGGTCGGTGGAGATGGCCGCGATATGCGCCCAGGCCCGCGCGCCGCGCGCCGCCGCGTGGGCGCGGCTCTCGATCACCAGGAAGCAGCCGACCGAGCCGAGCACCAGCCCGCCACCTTCCGCCTGGCGCTCACCCACCGGCGCGTAGTCGCGGCTCCACAGCAGGCGGCCCATCGCGTATTCGAGCAGGACGTCCGGACGCTCGGCATTGTACGAGCCGCCGACCAGGAAAAAGTCACCCTGGCCGGCGGCGATGCGGGCGCAGGCGATACGCACCGCGTCGTTGCCGCTCGCCTCCTCGCCCATGAAGGTGCGCGACGAGCCGACCACGCCATGCACGATCGAGATGTTGCCGGCCAGCAAGTTGGAGAGCTGGGCGAGGAACAGCGTCGGCCGGAGCTCGTTCATCAGCCGCTCATTGAGCAGCGCCTCGGGGTTCGGTGCATTCGGCAGGGCGGAGAGGATCGCCCCGTCCACCGCGTAGTCGCGCTCGCCGCCGCCCGCCGCGACGATCATGTCCATCCGGCCGAGCAGGTCGGCGTTGCCCTTCACCCCGGCATCGTCCAGCGCCAGCCCCGCGGCGTAGGTGCCGATGCGCTGCCACGCCTCCATCTGCCGCTGGTCGCCCTTCTTGGGGATCTGCCGGTCGAGCTCCAGCGCCACCACCGGATGCACCGTGAAGGGCGCGAACCGCTCGGCGTCCACCACCGGCCGGAAGCCGCCCGGCCGGTCCAGCGCCTCCCAATGCGCGTCGAGCCCGGCGCCCAGACAGGAAACCAGCCCGATGCCGGTGATGACAGCATCCCTTGGGTCAGGCGCTCTCGTCTCAGTCATTGTCGGATCGGGCATCGAACAACTCCGCGGGCATCGAGACGCGACGGGCCATGTTGATCAGCTCCTGGCGCAAGGTCTCGTTGGGGAACGCCATGACCCGATAGGTAATCTCCGCCTCCGCCACCGGCTTGCCGTCCGAGAGGATGCGCCCCGCCGCCACGGCGTAGCCCGAGCCGTCGTGCAACAGCCGTGCCTCGGTCCGCAATACCTGGCCGGGGGCGACGAAGGCTCGCATCTTGGCCTCCTTCACCTGGGCGAGGAAGGCCATGCGGGTGAAGCGCAGCAGCCCCATCACCAGCCAGCCGCCGGTCTGCGCCATCGTCTCGATCATCAGCACGCCCGGCAAAATCGGGTAGCCAGGAAAATGCCCCTCGAAGACCGGGCTCGCCTCAGGGACCGTGCAATCCGCGCTGATCGTCCGCGCCTCCGGGTCCAGCGCGCTGACCCGGTCGACCATCTGGAAATACTCGAGGCGCATCGAGCGGCGTCAGGCCGCCTTGGCCGCGACCAGCGCGTCGATGTTCTCGCTGAGGTGCTGCAGCACGAAATACTGGTCCGACGAGACCTTTCCGTCGTTGACCTCCTGCGTCCACTCCTCGAGCGGCATCTTGATGCCGAACGCCTTGTCGATGGCGAAGGCGACGTCGAGGAAGTCGAGGCTGTCGATCCCGAGATCGTTGATCGCGTGGCTCTCGGGCGTGATCTTGTCCCGCGGGATGTCGCAGGTCTCGGCGATGATCCCGGCAACGGTGTCGAAGGTGGAGGGCATTCAGCAGGCCTCGTGGAATTGCGGACTGGGCGCCGTGAAGCTTAGGGGCAGCGCATGGGCAAGCTGGCCCCGGCCACCCCTGGAGCGGATTGCGCCGGCAGTAACCACAGCCCTTCCCGCGCCGCAAGGGAGGCCGGCCAGCCAAGTGCCTCATTTGTTCGCCAGCCCTGGTGGATGGCGCGGACCGGCACGACGCGCAGACCGGCACGACGCGCAGACCGAGGCCGTCGGCCTTACTCGCTCAGTAGCTGGTCGAGCGTCATGGGGCAGGTGTCCGGCAGCGGCAGTGGCGGTTGTCCGTCCATGTGCGTCGGGAAGCGATGCCGCGCCCGGCGGTAAATCCACGCCAGATCGAGGCGCTGCTTCATCGCCGGCTGGTAGGCGCGCGTGGCGTCCATCTGGAAGATGATGGCTTCCTCCTGCCAGTGCGGCACCTCGGGCGAGTTCGGCCAGGCCATGATCTTGAGCCGGTGGCGCAACGCCTGGATCAGCAGCGACTCGGTCCGATGCAGCTCGCTGCGTCCCACGCTCTCGATCTCCTCGACGATGTTCTCCCAATCCGGCGTTTCGTTCGGCGCCTCCCCGGCGGCGACGCGGCGCAGAAGCGCGGCCTGACGCTCCGACCAGCTCAGGATGTCATTGTCGTAGAGATCACCCATCGGCATCCCCATCTGCGTTCTCGCCCAGCCGCACCTCGATGCGCAGGAGTCCCTGCGGCGTCTTCGTCGATCGAGACCTCCTCGCCTACACCCAATGCCCCGGCTGCCATGTCCAGGCGCCGCCTGTGTTGGCCCAGTAACCGGGCTGCCACAGCGTCCCGTGGCCCGCCTGCTGCACGTATTGGCCGGGATACCACACGTAGCCCGCGCCGTTCCATTCGTAGTGGCCGGGCTGCCAGACCAGCGGCACGGCCGAGACCGGCGGCTTGGGGATGATCTCGACTTGGGTGGGCGGCGGGGCCGGGTAGGGGCTCGGCGCGGGAGCCACGGTGCATCCCGCCAGGACGGCGCAAGCCAGCGCCGCGACCCATTGCTTGTCCATCATCTGCCTCCCGAATGCGGCCTCACTCAACGAACATAACGCGCGAGCCGCCTCAGAGCGGCAGCAGCACGGTCGCGACCGCTTGGGCGGCGATGCCCTCGCCACGCCCGGTGAAGCCCAGTCGTTCGGTGGTGGTCGCCTTGACCGAGATGCGCCCCGGCTCGACGCCCAGGATCTCCGCCAAGCGCGCGATCATCGCTGGCGCGTGCGGCGTGATCTTGGGCCGTTCGCAGATCAGCGTGACGTCGGCATTGGCGAGGACGCCGCCGCGCACCGCGATCCGCTCGGCCGCGTGGGCGAGGAAGCGGGCGCTGTCGGCGTCCTTCCACGCCGCCTCGCTCGGCGGGAAGTGGCGGCCGATATCGCCCTCGGCCAGCGCCCCGTAGATCGCGTCGCATAGCGCATGGATGCCCACGTCCGCGTCGGAGTGTCCCGCGAGACCGACCGTGTGCGGCACTTCGACGCCGCACAGCACCAGCTTGCGACCGGCCTCGGTCGCGTGGACGTCAAACCCGGTGCCGACGCGCGGCGACATCGCCGGGGCAAGAATCCGTTCCAGCCGCACGCGGTCCTCCGGATAGGTCAGCTTGATATTGTCCTCGGAGCCCGCCACCAGCAGCACCGGCTCGCCCGCGCGCTCAAGTAGCGCTGCATCATCGGTTGCCGTGCGGTCCGTCGCCGCTCGATGCAGGGCCAGCAGTGTCGCGAATTGAAAACCCTGCGGCGTCTGAGCCCGGTATAGCCCCTCGCGGGGGGTCGTGCCCACGATGACCCCATGCGCGCCGCGCTTGAGCGTGTCGGCCACTGGGACGGCCGGGATCGCGCCCGACGCTCGCTCCAAGGCCATCAACAGGTCGGGGACCGTGCGCGGCGGGATCACCGGGCGGGCGGCGTCGTGGACCAGCACGATATCGGGCGTGTGCGGCGCCAGAGCTTCCAGTCCGGCGCGCACGCTGTCCTGCCGCGTGGTGCCCCCTGCCACGGGCGGCAGATGCGGCAATCCCGCGAGCGCCGCTTCGATCGGCGTCGCCTCGCCGACCGGCTGGAGCAACTCGACGTGGCGGACCAGAGCCTCTGCGGCGTGGCGGATCACCGGCTTGCCGGCAACCGACAAAAACTGCTTCGGTGTCTCCGCGCCGAACCGGCTGCCGGTGCCGGCGGCGACCAGGATGGCTGCTACTCGCATGTCGGCAAACTCGCCGTCGCGCCGGTTTGCGTCAACCGCATTGCGCGCGGGCACGGGCGGCGGTAGTTTGCCCAATTCATGGGCAATTCCGATTCCACCTCTCGTCCGGCCCTCGCGCCGATCGACCTCGGCGGCGGCATCCGCATCGACACGCCGGTCATCCTGGCGCCGATGTCCGGCGTCACCGACCTGCCGTTTCGGCGTCTCGCCAAGGAGCAGGGCGCCGGGATGGTGGTCTCCGAGATGATCGCCTCCTGGGCGATGATCCGCGAGAACCGCAA
>DATIMU010000549.1:0-2260 GCA_035475015.1 Acetobacteraceae bacterium | reverse complement strand
TGTTGAGATGCACGTCGCCCGGTCGCAACCCGATCCAGTACATCGTCGAGAGATGCCCCGCCGCGTAGCTGCCGTGGCTGTGCAGCACGAGCTTGGGCCGCGCCGTGGTGCCCGAGGTGAAATACAGCAGCAGCGGATCGGCCGCGTCCGTCTCGCCATCCGGCGTGAACGCCGCGTCCGCTTGCAACAGATCGTCGTAGCGATGCCAACCCGCCGGCGCCTCACCGGTCGCGATGCGCGTGACGTCCGCGGACAAGCCCTCGATCTTCGGCGCGTCGGCGGCCGAGGTGACGAGATGGCGCACCCGTCCCCGGCTTACCCGGTCGCGCAGATCCGTCGGCGTGAGCAAGGTCGTCGCGGGGATCACCACGGCGCCGAGCTTCATCGCCGCGAGCACGGTTTCCCACAACGGCACCACGTTGCCGAGCATCAGCAGCACGCGATCGCCGCGCCGCACGCCGAGCGCGCGCAGCCCGTTGGCGACGCGGTTCGACCGCTCCGCCAATTCGGCGAATGTCAGCGACGCGGCCCCCTCGCCCACGATAGTCAGCGCGGGCCGGCTCGCCGCCTCGCCTCGCGCCAGCGCCGCGTCGAACCAATCGAGCGCCCAATTGAATTTTTCCAGTACCGGCCAGCGGAAATCGCGATACGCCGTGTCGTAGTCGGCCCGATGGGCCAGCAAAAAATCGCGCGCCGCCTTGAGGTTTGCCGTGCTCATTCAACCCTCCCCGACCGAGCCCCGCGCCTGCTTGGCGAGCCAGGGATAGATCGCGGAGAAATCCCGCCCCGCCTCCCCGGCCTCGGCAAGGGCGGAATAAAGCTTGGCGACATGCGCCCCGAGCGGCGTCGGCGCGCCCACCGCCTCAGCCGCCGCCTGCGACAGCCGCACGTCCTTCAGCATCAGCGCGGTGGCGAACCCGGCGGCATAGTCCCGGTTCGACGGCGCGGTCGGCACCAGCCCCGGCGACGGGCAATACGTCGTCAGCGCCCAGCTCTGCCCCGAGGAGGTGGATGCGATCTGAAACAGTTTCGCGTGATCCAATCCGAGCTTGGTCGCCAGCACGAGCCCTTCCGCGAGCCCCGCCATGTTGATCGCCAGCATCATGTTGTTGCAGATCTTCGCCGCCTGCCCCGCCCCCGACGCGCCGGCATGGACGATGTTCTTGCCCATCGCCTTGAGCACCGACTCGCCCCGCGCGAAGCCGGCGTCCGGCCCCCCGACCATGAAGGTGAGCGTGGCCCCCTGCGCCCCGCCGACCCCGCCCGAGACCGGCGCGTCCAGCATGTCGAACCCCGCCGCCCGCGCCTCCTCGGCGACGTCGCGCGCGCTCTCCACATCAATGGTCGAGCAGTCGATCAGCAACGGCTTCTCCCCGCCGCGCTGCTTCGCCACGTCGATCAGCCCGCCCTGCCCGGTCCACACCGCCCGCACATGCTCGCCCGCCGGCAGCATGGTGATGATTATTTCCGCAGCCCCCGCCGCCTCCCCGGCACTCGCCGCCTGCTTGCCGCCGGCCGCGACCAGTGCCTGCACGCCGGCCGGATTGAGGTCGAACCCCGTCACCTCATGCCCGGCGCGCACCAGGTTGGCGGCCATCGGGCCACCCATATTGCCAAGGCCGATGAAAGCGATCGCGGTCATGCCCGTCTCCCCGTTTCCGGCGATGACACCCGATCCCGCCCGCCCGCACAAGCGGCGGCTGGCACCGCCGCGCGCCACGGCCTAGCATCCCCGGTCCAAGAACCAGCGGAGCCGCGTGCCATGCCCTCTCCCCTGCCCGTCGCCGACCCGGCCTCCCTCGGCCTCGCCACCCGGCCGCTCGAACATCTCGACCGGCTGATCAAGCAACACATCGAGGAGGGCCGCTATCCCGGCGCGCAGATCGCCATCGCGCGCCACGGCAAGCTTGCGCTGTCCCGCAGCTACGGCCGCGCCAGCACCGAACCCGCCCGCGAGGCGACGGACGACACGCTGTTCCTGCTGTTCTCCAATACCAAGGTGCTGACCACGGCGGCGCTCTGGAGCCTGATGGAGGAAGGCCTCGTCTCGATCACCGACAAGGTCGCCGACCACATTCCTGATTTTGCCGCGCGGGGCAAAGGCGAGATCACCATCTTCGAGGTGGCGACGCACCAGGCGGGCTTTCCCTCGGCCAACTGCACGCGCGAATCCTGGGCCGATCACGCCCTGATGCGCCGTGAGGTGTGCGACTTCTCGCTCGAATGGACGCCGCGCAGCCAGACGCAATACCACCCGCGC
>DATIMU010000548.1:0-2787 GCA_035475015.1 Acetobacteraceae bacterium | reverse complement strand
CGGCCTGGAAAAGGCGCTGGCCGACCACCCGGAGGACGTTGCCGCCGCCGCAGCACAGGCGCAGCTCCAGGCCGGCACGATCGCCTTTCCCACCGACCCCGCCGCCGAGCCCTGGCCGCCGATGCAGGCGGGAGACCGGCTGTGACCGAGTTGCACTGGCTGAGCGCGGGGGAGGCCGCGCGTGCCATCGCCGAGCGCCGCCTCTCGCCGGTCGAGCTGATGCAGGCACTGCTGGAGCGGATCGGCCGGATCGACCCGCGCATCAACGCCTTCATCCGCCTCGACGCCGACGCCGCACTCGCTGCCGCGCGCGCCGCCGAGGCCGAGATCGCGGCCGGACGCATCCGTGGCCCGCTGCATGGCGTGCCCGTCGGCATCAAGGACATCATCGACGTGGCCGGACTGCCGACCACCTGCCACTCCAAGATCCTGGTCGACAACGTGGCGGGCACTGACGCCGAGGTGGTCTCCCGGCTGCGTGGCGCGGGTGCGATCGTGCTGGGAAAGCTGTCGACCCACGAGTTCGCCATCGGTGGCCCCAGCTTCGACCTCCCCTTCCCGCCGGCGCGCAATCCGTGGAATCGCGACCACCACCCCGGCGGCTCCTCCTCCGGCTCCGGCGCGGGCGTCGCCGCCGGACTGTTCCCCATCGCGCTCGGCACCGATACCGGCGGCTCGGTGCGCAATCCTGCGAGCGCCTGCGGCATCGTCGGGCTCAAGCCGACCTACGGCCTGGTCTCCCGGCGCGGCGTCTTTCCCCTGTCCTACACGCTCGATCATGTCGGACCGATGACCCGCACGGTCGCCGACAACGCCCTGCTGCTGAATGTGATCGCCGGCCACGATGCGGCCGATCCCGCCAGCGCCCCCGGCCCGGCCGGCCCGTTCGACCATCTGCTGGACCGTGGCATCGGCGATCTCAGGATCGGCTTCGTGCAACACTTCCACCAGACGGACCTCGTATCCGACGCCGAGGTCACGGCGGCCCTCGACCAGGTGGCGCTTGCGCTGCGCGAGCAGGGCGCGCGGGTCCGCCCGGTCGCCCTGCCCTCGCTCACCGAGTTCGCCGCCGTCAACCGGATCATCCTGACCAGCGAGGCGTGGTCGATCCACGCACCCTGGCTACGCAGCCGCCCCGGCGATTACGGCCAGCTCAGCCGTCGCCGGCTGATGGCCGGCGCCTTCGTCTCGGCGGGCGACTACGTGGGCGCCCAGCGGCGCCGCAAGGAGATGATCGCCGCCGTGCAGGACACCTTCCGCGACGTCGATATTCTGCTGTGTGCCAGCTCGATGGAACCGGCCAGCGCCATCGAGAACGCCGAGGCGACCGCCCGCACCTATCCGCGCCAGGCGCGTACGCCGTTCAACGTCACCGGCCATCCGGCGCTGGCGATGATGTCCGGCCTGTCCCGCAACGGCCTGCCGCTCTCGGTCCAATTCGTCGGCCGCTACTTCGAGGACTCGACCGTGCTGCGCGCCGCCGCCGCCTGGGAGCGCGCCAGCGGCGGGCCAAAGCATCCGCCGATCGAATAGACGCGGCTTTACCGAGCCGTGCAGGCATCCTACTCTCCGGTAGGAACCCAGGAGGCACGGCCCGATGGCTGAAACGCTCGTCATTCGCGGTGGTACGGTCGTCGACGGCACCGGCGGGGCGCCCTACGAGGCGGATGTCGCAATCGCCGGCGACCGCATCGTCGCCATCGGCAAGGCCCTGCCCAGGGGCGGCGAAGAGATCGACGCGCGGGGCAAGCTGGTCACGCCCGGGTTCGTCGACGTCCACACCCACTACGACGCGCAAGTGACCTGGGGCAGCCAGATAAGCCCGTCCTCCTGGAACGGCGTCACCACCGTTCTGATCGGCAATTGCGGCGTCGGTTTCGCACCCTGCCTGCCGAGCCAGCGCGACATGCTGGTCAAGCTCATGGAAGGCGTCGAGGACATCCCCGAGGTGGTGCTCACCGAGGGCCTGCCGTGGAACTGGCAAACATTTCCGCAGTTCCTCGACGCGCTCGACGCCCGCCGCTACGACCTAGACGTGGCGACCCAGGTGCCGCACGCCGCCGTGCGCGTCTACGTCATGGGCAAGCGCGGCGCCGAGCGCGAGGACGCTACCGAGCAGGATCGCGCCCGCATGGCGGCCCTCGCCGCCGAGGGCATCCGCGCCGGCGCGCTCGGCTTCTCCACCTCGCGCACGATCGCGCACAAGACGCTCGCCGGCGAACCGACGCCGACGCTCGGCGCCGCCGAGGCCGAGTTGGCCGCGATCGCCCAGGCGATGCGCGGCGTCGGCGAGGGCTGGATGCAGGTGATTTCCGACTTCGACGACCCCGAGGCGGAGTTCGCCATGCTGCGCCGGCTGGTCGAGCAATCCGGCCGGCCGATGACGTTTTCCCTGCTGCAGCGCGAGCAGCGACCGAAGCTGTGGCGCGAATTGCTCGACAAGGTGGCCGACGTGAACCGCGCCGGGTTCAGCATGAAGGCGCAAGTGATGGGCCGCCCCATCGGCATCATGCTCGGCTTCGAGATCTCGCAGAACCCGTTCATCGGCCGCCCGAGCTGGCAGGAGGTCAAGCAACTGCCGTTTGCGGACAAGCTCGCCATCCTCCGCACCCCGGAGTTCCGCGCCCGCCTGCTCGCCGAGCAGACCACCGACCCCGCGCTGAAGCACCGGCTGAACACCTGGGAGAAGATCTTCCCGCTGAACGATCCACCGGACTACGAGCCGCCGCCCGAGGAGAGCGTTGCCGCCCGCGCCGCGCGCGAGGGCCGCAGCCCGGAAGATGTGGT
>DATIMU010000547.1:0-4098 GCA_035475015.1 Acetobacteraceae bacterium | reverse complement strand
CGGTTTCGTCGCCGTGCGCGGCGAGAGCATCGCCGCGATCGGCCAGGGCACGCCGCCGCCCGCCGCCGAGCTACTCGACTACAGCGGAAAGCTGATCCTGCCCGGTCTGGTCGACGGACACATGCACACATCGTCCGCGATCGGCTGGCCCGGCATCGAGGGTGCGACGCGCAGTGCCGCGGCGGGTGGTGTGACCACCTGCGTCGACATGCCGTACGACGTGCCGCATCCGGTGACCGATGCGGCGCTGCTCGCCGAGAAGATCGGCTGGGTGGAGCGCACCGCGCATGTCGACATGGCGCTCTACGGCACCATCCTGAAGACCGGCGGTGTCGGCGCGATCGAGGGGTTGGCCGCCGCCGGCGTGTCCGCGTTCAAGCTCTCGACCTACGAATACGATCCGGTGCGCTTCCCGCGCATCGACCATCCGACGATGGTCGCGGCGTTCCGCGAGATCGCCAAGACCGGCCTGCCGGTCGCCGTGCACAACGAGGATCAGGAACTGGTCGAGCGGCTGACCGCCGAGGCGCGCGCGGCCGGGCGCACCGATCCGATCATGCATTGCCGCACGCGGCCGCCACTCGCCGAGACGATGGCGGATCTGGAGATCTTCGAGATCGGGCTCGAGACCGGCGCGCACGTCCACATCGCGCACTCCTCGCTGGCGCGCGGCTTCGCCATCGCGGAGACGTTTCGCGACATGGGCGCGCAGGCCACCGGCGAGGCCTGCATCCAGTATCTCTGCATGACCGAGGACGACATCGTCCGGCTCGGTGGGCGCGGCAAGTGCAACCCGCCGTTCCGCACCGCGGGCGAGGTCGAGCGAATGTGGCGGGCGCTGCTCGACGACAAGATCGCCTATGTCTCGACCGACCACGCGCCCTGGCCGCTGGAGCGCAAGCAATCCGCCGACATCTTCGCCAACGGCGCCGGGCTGACCGGGCTACAGAGTTTTGCCCCGCTGATGTTCACCCTGCTCGACGAGCGCGGCCTGTCGCCCACGCTGATGGCGACCTACTGCGCCGAGCGAAGCGCCAAGCTGCACGGGCTCTATCCGCGCAAGGGCGCCATCCGCGTCGGCTCCGATTGCGACTTGCTGGTGCTGGAGCAAGGCCGCTTCACGTTCGACGAGGCGGCGATCCAGGATCGGCCGGAGACGCGCTGGTCGCCGTATCACGGCCGCGCGATGCGCGCCCGCGTCGCGGCCACCGTGCTGCGCGGGCGGCTGATCTGGGATGGCGAGCAGGTGCTCGCGTCGCCCGGCACCGGGCGCTTCGTGCGGCGCGGGTAAGCAGCCGGTAAGCTTTCGTGATCAGGGTCGGAATGCGACCACATCCGTGGCATGTCAGACCTCGGGGCAAAACGCCGCGCGCACAGGAATTTGCCCATGAGTTCGATCAGCCCGACCAGCGGCCACGCCGCCCATGCGATGACGCACGCCCCCCGTCCCCCAAAACCGGCCGATCAGAACAGCGACCAGATCGCCAAGCCCACTGCCTCGAATTCTCCATCCTCCGACGGCTCGTCCAAGGGCGGGGTGAACATCATCGCCTGACGCGACCGAGGCTGACCCCGCCGCCGCGCGGCCGGGCCAGCCTTCGCGAGGCGCGATGCCGGCGCTGCAGGCGAGCGAACTATTGGGGTTGATGATGGGGATGTGTGCCATGCACAATTCTTGATGCCCGGCCTCGGGCGCATCAAGTAAACACCAGCGCGGATTCCTGGCGCGGCTCGGGCCGCCTCGGCCCTTTCTCCGCACGAAGGACACTCCCGCATGGCCCCGACCCGCTGGCAGCCCAACCGCCTCCCCCTGGCCTCGCCCGTGGCGCTGCCGTCGCTCGGGACGGCGGTGCGGCGTGGGCTGCTGTGCCGCTGCCCGGCCTGCGGCGAGGCGCATCTGTTCAACGGCTATCTGCGCGTGGTGCCCGAGTGCCGCCATTGCGCCGCCCCGCTCGGCCTCGCCCGCGCCGACGACGCGCCGCCCTATTTCACGATCTTCCTCGTCGGCCACATCATCATCCCGGTGATGTTCCTGGTGGAGCGGCACGCCGACCCCTCCGTCTGGCTGGAGGCGGCGATCTTCCTGCCGTTGACCCTGGCGCTGACCCTCGCCCTGCTGCGGCCGATCAAGGGCGGCACGGTCGGGCTGATGCTGACCCTGGGCCTGGTCGAGGCCAGCGCCGATGACTGAGCCACGATGACCCCGGCGGCGGCGACCGAGACGGATGCGCGGCTCATCCGCGTGGTGCTGGACGGCGAGGCCCTGACGCGGCTGTCGCCGATCATCGAGGCCGACCGCGCGCAGGCGGTGGCCGATCTCGAGGCGGAGAACCGCTTCGCCCCGATCGGACCCAAGGTGCACGCGCACGGCCCCTACGCGCTGCACCTGTCGATCCAGGAAGGCCGGCTGGTGTTCGACATAAGGCGCGAGGACGGCTTGCCGGTGACCGCCATCGTGCTGGCGCTCGGCCCGTTCCGCCGGCTCATCAAGGACTACCAGCTGCTGGTCGACAGCCACATCAAGGCGGTCGAGGAGGGCCGAGAGGCGCGCATCCAGGCGATCGACATGGGCCGGCGCGGCCTGCACAACGAGGGCGCCGAGCTGATGTCGCACCGCCTGCACGGCAAGATCGTGATGGATTTCGAGACGGCGCGGCGGCTGTTCACCCTCGTCTGCGTGCTGCACCAGCGGATCTGAGGGCAATGAAGATCGACGGCACGCCATATCGCAGCGTCTGGGTGGACCGGGATGATGGCTGGTCCGTCCGCATCCTCGACCAGACCAAGCTGCCCTGGGCGGTCGAGATCCTGCGGCTCGCCGACGTGGCGACGTTGGCGCACGCGATCCGCACCATGCAGGTGCGCGGCGCGCCGCTGATCGGCGCGGTCGCGGCGTACGGGCTCGCGCTCACGCTCCGCGCGGACCCGTCCACCGATGCGATGGAGCGCGACGCGGCGATGCTCGCAGCGACGCGGCCGACCGCCGTCAATCTGCGTTGGGCGCTCGACCGGATGCTGACCCGGCTGCGCAACACCCCCGCCGCCGAGCGCGCCGGCGCCGCCTACGCCGAGGCGGCGCTGATCTGCGACGAGGACGCGGCGCAATGCGAGGCGATCGGCGAGCACGGGCTCGCGCTGATCGAGGCCGCGGCGCAGGTGAAGGCCGGCGAGCGGGTGAACGTGCTGACCCACTGCAACGCCGGTTGGCTGGCCACGGTGGATTGGGGCACCGCTCTGGCGCCGATCTACAAGGCGCACGACGCGGGGATGGATGTGCATGTCTGGGTCGACGAGACCCGGCCGCGCAACCAGGGAGCGGCACTCACCGCCTGGGAACTCGGCCGGCATGGCGTGCCGCACACCGTCATCGCGGACAATGCCGGTGGGCATCTCATGCAGCGCGGCGAGGTCGATCTGGTCATCGTCGGCACCGACCGGGTGACGCGCGCCGGCGATGTCGCCAACAAGATCGGCACCTATCTCAAGGCGCTGGCGGCGAAGGACAACGACGTGCCGTTCTGGGTCGCCTGCCCCTCCACGACGATCGACTGGAGCGTGGCCGACGGTGTCGCCGACATCCCGATCGAGCAGCGCGCCGAGGCCGAGGTCGCGGCGGTGACGGGCCGCACCGAGGACGGGCGCATCGCCACCGTGCGCGTCGCAGCCCCCGGCAGCGCGGCGGCAAACCCGGCGTTCGACGTGACGCCGGCGCGGCTGGTCAGCGGCCTGATTACCGAGCGCGGCCGATGCGCGGCGACCGAGGACGGGCTGCGCGCACTGTTTCCCGAACGCACCTGAAGCAGTCGGAACGCCGGAATGACCGCGCCCTATGATGTCATTGTCCTGGGGATCGGCGGCATGGGCAGCGCGGCGGCGTTCCACCTGGCGCGGCGCGGCCAGCGCGTGCTCGGGCTGGAGCGGTTCGACATCCCGCACCGCATGGGCTCCAGCCACGGCCTGACCCGCATCATCCGCCTCGCCTATTACGAAAGCCCGAAATACGTGCCGCTGCTGCGTCGCGCCTACCAGAACTGGCGGGAGGCGGAGCGGCTGTTCGGCGAGCAGTTGCTGTTCGTGACCGGATCGATCGACACCGGG
>DATIMU010000546.1:0-2228 GCA_035475015.1 Acetobacteraceae bacterium | reverse complement strand
TAGCGCAGCAGCAGCGGCTGATCGAGGCCGTAGACGTGACGCAACTGCGCCACCTGGTCGGGCGTGATGTTCGGCATCGTCGAGAGCATCACGTCGATCGGGTCGCCCGGCATCAGGCCGATGAGGCTGTAGATGATGAAGGACATCACCAGCAGCACCACAAGCGCCTGCGCCGCACGGCGGAGAATGTAGCCGCTCATCGCGTCAATCCGGAAAGTGGCAGGCTGCGTGCTGCCCGGCGCGGCCGGCGACGGCGGCGAGCACGGGCGGATCGGTCCGGCACACCGGCTGCGCCTTGGGGCAGCGCGTGTGGAACACGCAGCCGGGCGGCGGCGCCAACGCGCTCGGCATCTCGCCGCGAATTTTTCTCGCCCCACGCCGGCGCCCGATGCGCGGCACCGCGTCGAGCAGCGCCACCGTGTAGGGATGCGCCGGATGCGCGAACAACGCGGCGCGCGACGCGGTCTCGACGAGGCGGCCCAGGTAAAGCACCGCCACGCGGTCGGCCAGATGGTTCACCACGGCCATGTCATGACTGATGAACAGATAGGCGAGTTTTGCGCCGTCCTGCAGCTCCCGCATCAGGTTGAGGATCTGGCTCTGGATCGACACGTCGAGCGCCGACAAGGGCTCGTCGGCGACGATCAGCGCCGGGTCGGGCGCCAGTGCGCGGGCGATGGCGATGCGCTGGCGCTGGCCGCCGGAGAATTCGTGCGGATAGCGGTTCAGCGCGTCCGCCGGCAGGCCGACCTGGCGCACCAGATCGGCGGCGCGGGCGCGTCGTTCTACACGGCTGCCGATCCGGTTGATCCGCAGCGGCTCGGCGATGATCGCGGAGACCGGCATACGCGGATCGAGCGCGGCGAACGGGTCCTGGAACACCATCTGGATCGAACGCCGCGCCGCGCGGTCCAGCGGACGGCCCTGGAAGCGAACGCTGCCCGCGCTCGGCACCTGCAAGCCGGCGACGACGTTGCCGAGCGTGCTCTTGCCGCTGCCGCTTTCTCCAACGAGCGCCAGCGTCTCGCCCGGCATCATCACGATGCTGACGTCCTCGACCGCGCGCAGCTGGCGTCTCGCGCCGAACCAGCCGCCGGGCACCGGGAATCGCACGCTGATCCGGTCGAGCGCGACGAGCGGTGTCATGCGGTGGCCTTGAAGCAGGCGACCTCGTGGCCCGGTGCAAGCTCGCGCAGCGTCGGCTCCTCGGCGCGACAGCCTGGGTCCGCCCGGGGGCAGCGGTCGGCGAACGGGCAGCCCGTCGCGTCCATATCGGGCACGCTGCCCGGGATCACCGGCAACCGGGCGACGCGCCGGTCGGGGTCGGGCAGGGTGGCAATCAATCCTTGCGTGTAGGGATGCAGCGGTTCCGCGAACAGCGCATCCGCCGGCGCGCGCTCGACGATGCGCCCGGCGTACATGACGATGATCTCGTGGGCGACCTCCGAGACCACCGCGAGATTGTGGCTGATGAACTGGATCGCCATGCCGATTTCTTGCTGGAGGTCCAGCATGAGATCGAGAATCTGCGCCTGGATTGTCACGTCCAGCGCGGTGGTCGGCTCGTCGGCGATCAGCACCGCCGGGCGGCAGGCGAGCGCCATCGCAATCATCGCGCGCTGCCGCATCCCGCCCGAGAGCTGGTGCGGATAGGCGTGCGCCCGGGCTCGCGCCGAGGCGATGCCCACCGCGTCGAGCAGCGCCACCGCGCGTTCTTCCGCCTGCTTCCAGCTCGCCTCCTCGTGCAGCACGATGGCCTCGGCGATCTGGTGGCCCACCGGCATCACCGGGTTCAGCGCGGTCATCGGCTCCTGAAACACCATCGCGATGCGGTTGCCGCGCACCGCCTGCCAGCCTTCCGGCGACTGGCCGATCAGCTCGCGCCCATCCAGCCGCACCGAGCCGCCGACTTCTCCGGGCGAGGGCACCAGCCCCATCAGCGCGAGCGCCGTCATCGACTTACCGCAGCCGCTCTCGCCGACCACGCCGAGCGTGCGGCCCGGCGTGAGCGCGTAGCTGAGTCCGCGCACCACTTGCCGGGCGGAAAAACTCACCGAGAGGCGATCGACCCGCAGCACCGGCGCCGCGTCGGTCGGCATGGGATCAGCCGGGATGCCAGTACTCCGCCCATTGCGAGGCGTAGCCGTTATGGCCGGTCGGCGCGTAGCCCTTCAGCCATTTCGGCACGACATGCGCCTCGGCGCGGAAGAACAGCGGCAGCACCGGCA
>DATIMU010000545.1:0-10293 GCA_035475015.1 Acetobacteraceae bacterium | reverse complement strand
GTCCTTACCTGATGAAGGCTTGTAGGCCATATTATAGCGGTTTGTGCAGTGCAGATGTGTATCCGCTCTCGCCAGATGGCACATTCCTGGAACGTAACTTTTTGTTTTACCTTCTCATGAGCCGCCGATTTACGGATTACGCCATTGCCGGCTCGGATCGGGCTGGAATGCCAAAGGTCAATCGAGATCACCTGTTCGGTTACAGCGTTTGGCTTCCTACGGTCGATGAACAAGCTCGCCTTGCGTCAGAGCTCGATGCGATCTCAGCCGAGTCGGGGCGCCTCGAAGCCATCTACCAGCAAAAGCTGGCGAGGCTGGCCGAACTCAAACAATCCCTCCTCGCCCGCGCCTTCTCGGGCGAGCTCACCGCGCGGGACGCGCTGGCGGCATGAACGAGGCGGAGACGCGCGCCGAGCTGATCGACCCGGCGCTCGCGGCGGCGGGCTGGGGCGTGGTCACAGAGAGCCGGGTGCGGCGCGAGGTGCAGATCACGCTCGGGCGGCTGCAGGGTGCGGGCACGCGGCGCGCGCCGCAAATCGCCGACTACGTGCTGGTGCATCGCGGCCAGCGGCTCGCGGTGGTGGAGGCCAAATCGCGCGACAAGGGGCCGACCGAGGGTGTCGCGCAGGCCAAGCTCTACGCCGAGAAGCTGCAAACCCGCTTCGCCTTCGCGACCAACGGGGACAAACTCTACCGCATCGACATGGCGACCGGCGCGGAAGCCTATGTCGAGGCCTACCCCAGCCCCGCCGCGCTGTGGTCGGCGGCGTTCGGCGCGGCCGATGCGCGCACGGCGTTCTGGCGCGAGCGTTTTTCCAGCGTGCCGTTCGAGGACAAAAGCGGCAGCAAGCCGCCGTACTATTATCAGGTCAACGCCGTCGAAAAGACCCTCGCGGCGATCGCCGAAGGCCGAGACCGCATCCTGCTGACGCTCGCCACCGGTACGGGAAAAACCTACATCGCGTTCCAGCTGGCGTGGAAGCTGTTCCATAGCCGCTGGAACCTGACGGACTGGAAAGGCACTGACGCGCAAGGAATGGGCGAACCCGCGCGCCGGCCGCGCATCCTGTTCCTGGCGGACCGCAACAATTTGGCCGACCAGGCGCTCAAGGATTTTTCGGCGTTCCCGGACGACGCGCTGAAGCGGATCAAGCCCGATGGCATCCGCAAGGACGGCCGCGTGCCAAAGAACGGCAGCGTGTTCTTCACCATCTTCCAGACCTTTACGAGCGGCAAAGACCCCTCACCCAACCCTCTCCCGCAAGGGGAGAGGGCTTTTGCTTCTCCCTCTCCCCTTGCGGGAGAGGGCCGGGGTGAGGGGTCGCTCCAACAAACTCCGCCCGCGCGATCCGAAGGCTATTTCGGCGACTACCCGCCGGATTTCTTCGACCTCATCATCATCGACGAATGCCATCGCGGCGGGGCGGCCGACGAGTCGAGCTGGCGCGGCATCCTCGAATACTTCGCGCCCGCGGTGCAGCTCGGCCTCACCGCCACGCCGAAGCGCCAGGAGAACGCCGACACCTACGCCTATTTCGGCCAGCCGGTGTACACCTACTCGCTCAAGCAAGGCATCGAGGACGGCTTTCTCACCCCGTTCAAGGTGCGCCAGTTCGCCACGACGCTCGACGACTACGTCTGGACCGCCGACGACCTCGTGGTGGAGGGCGTGCCCGAGGAAGGGCGCCGCTATCGCGAGGGCGACTTCAACCGCATCATCGAAATCCCCGAGCGCGAGCGATACCGCGTCCGCACCGTCATGGGCGAGATCGACCAGCGCGAGAAGACCCTGGTGTTCTGCCAGTTGCAGGCCCACGCCGCCGTGGTGAGCGACCTCATCAACCAGCTCAAGACCAGCCCAGACCCGAACTATTGCGTGCGCGTCACCGCCGCCGACGGCGAGATCGGCGATCAACACCTCAAGGCGTTCCAGGACAACGAGAAGACCATCCCGACCCTCCTAACCACCTCGCAAAAACTCTCCACCGGGGTCGACGCGCGCAACGTGCGCAACATCGTCCTGCTGCGGCCGGTCAACAGCATGATCGAGTTCAAGCAGATCATCGGCCGCGGCACGCGGCTCTACGACGGCAAGGATTTCTTCACGATCTACGACTTCGTGAAAGCATACGAGCATTTCAGCGACCCGGAATGGGATGGCGAGCCGCTCGAGCCGGTCGCCCGCCCGCCCGTCGTCGCACCCGAGGGCGAAGCCGAGCCGGAGCCGCCCGCCACGCCGGAAGGCGAGGAACTCGCCGGCCGACCCGCCCGGATCGTCATCACCCTGGCCGACGGCAAGGCGCGAACCATCCAGCACATTGCCGCCACGACCTTCTGGGGGCCGGACGGCAAGCCGCTCTCCGCCCAGCAATTCGTCGAAAGCCTGTTCGGCCGCCTCCCCGAATTGTTCAAGGACGCGGGCGAGCTGCGCCGCCTGTGGAGCGCCCCCGACACGCGCAGCGCCCTGCTGGCCGGCCTCGCCGAGCGCGGCTTCGGAGCGTCCCAGCTCGCCGACATCCGCCGCATCATCGCCGCCGAGCAAAGCGACGTGTTCGACGTGCTGGGCTACGTCGCCTTCGCGCTGCCGCCCATGAGCCGTGCCGAGCGCGTCGAGCAGCGCAAGGCGGAGATACTCGCCCGCTACGACGGCCCGCTCGGGGCCTTCCTCGACTTCGTGCTCGGCCAGTATGTCAGCCAGGGCGTCGGGGAACTCGAGCAGCGCAAGCTGCCCGATCTCCTGGAGCTGAAATACCACACCGTCAACGACGCGGCGGCGGCGCTGGGCGGCATCGCGCCGATCCGCGACGCCTTTCTCGGCTTTCAGCGCCACCTGTTCGGCGCCGCGCAGCACTCGGGCTTGATGTAGCACGCAGCCGTGCTACATCCGGCGCGGAGGCCAGCCATGAAGACCGTCAGCCTGCGCGACGCCAACCAGGGTTTTGCCCGCTACGTCCGCGAGGTCGAGGCGGGCGAGGAGTTCGTCATCACCCGCAATGGCGAGCCGGTCGCCCGGCTGGTGCCCGTGCAGTCCGCGACGCGCCAGCTCACGCCGAAGCAGGAAGCGGCGCTGGCCCGCATTCGCGCACGCATGGCGGAGGGCTGGCCGCTCGGCGGGGAGAAGATCGACCGAGATGAACTCCACGACCGGGCGATCCGGCGTGAGGACTGAGCGCTTCACGCTGGGCACCGACGTTCTCGTCCACGCCGTCGATCGGGCGGCCGGCGAACGTCATTCCCGTGCCGTCGAGATCATCGACCGTGTTGCTCGGTGCGACTGCTGGCTTACCTTGCAGGCCGTGTCCGAGTTCTACGCGACGGTCACGCGGAAGCAACTTGCCCCGGCCAAGGAGGCCGCCGCGCTCGCGGCGGATTGGCTCGATCTGCTGCCCGCGGCGGCCGCTTCGCCCGACGCCGTGCGGGCGGCCCTTGCACTCGCCGGCGCGGGCCGCGCCTCCTACCGGGACGCATTGCTGGTCGCGACGGCCGCCGAGGCGGGATGCACGGCAATCCTGACGGAAGACCTCGCCGACGGCACGGGCCTGCACGGCGTCCACGTCATCAACCCGTTTGGCGGGAGCGAACTCACCGAGCCCGCCCGCCACCTGCTTTCCCCCGGCGCATGACCCTCGCCTTCGCCCTCGCTGCGACCGACGGCGCGGCCCGCGCCGGCGTGCTGCGCACCGCGCATGGCGAGGTGGAAACCCCCGTGTTCATGCCGGTCGGCACCGCCGGCACGGTGAAAGCCATGACGGCGGACGCGGTGCGCGCCACCGGGGCGCGGATCGTGCTCGGCAACACCTATCACCTGATGCTCCGCCCCGGCGCCGAGCGGGTCGCGGCCCTCGGCGGGCTGCATCGGTTCATGGACTGGCCCGGGCCGATCCTCACCGATTCCGGCGGCTTCCAAGTCATGTCGTTAGCGCAACTGCGCAAGATCGACGCCGACGGCGTGACCTTCCAGTCGCATCTCGACGGCTCGCGGCACCGCCTGACCCCGGCGCGCTCGGTCGAGATCCAGCATCTGCTCGACGCCACCGTCACGATGGCGCTCGACGAGTGCACCCCCTTCCCCGCCACCGAGGCCGAGGCCGCCGCCTCGCTCGATCTCTCGATGCGCTGGGCGGCGCGCTCGAAGGAGGCCTTCACCTCCCGCCCCGGCTACGGCCTGTTCGGCATCGTCCAGGGCAGCGTCTATCCGCGTCTGCGCGCCGCCTCCGCCGACGCGCTCACCGGCATCGGCTTCGACGGCTACGCGATCGGCGGCCTCGCGGTCGGCGAAGGCCAAGCCACCATGTTCGACGTGCTCGATGCGACGATCCCCGCGCTGCCCGCCGACCGGCCGCGCTACCTCATGGGCGTCGGCACGCCGGACGACCTGGTCGGCGCGGTGCGGCGCGGGGTCGACATGTTCGACTGCGTGATGCCGACCCGCGCCGGGCGCACCGCGCGCGCCTACACCTCGCAAGGCGTGTTCAACCTGCGCAACGCCCGCTTCGCCGGCGACGCGCGGCCGCTCGATCCGTCATGCGCCTGCCCGGGATGCACCAGGCATTCGCGCGCCTATCTGCACCACCTGTTCCGCGCCGGCGAGATGCTCGGCCCCATGCTCCTCACCTGGCACAATCTCACCTTCTACCAGGGCCTCATGCGCGGCCTGCGCGCCGCCATTTGCGAGCGTCGGCTCGATGACCATGTGAGGTCCGTCCGCGCCATCTGGAGCAGGGCCGAGGACGCCGAGGACACCGAGGACGCCGAGGACACCGGGCAGACAGCATGAGCAACGAGAACTACTCCGGCCTGACCCAGCTCGGCCATCCGGTCACGCCGCCCGCCAGCCCGGACGCGGCGCGCCTCGAGCGCGTGCCGAACCCCGCACCCGGCAAGCACTATGTCGTGCGGTTCACCTGCCCGGAATTCACCTCCCTCTGCCCGCTCACCGGGCAACCGGATTTCGCCCACATCGTCATCGACACCATCCCCGACGCCTGGATCGTCGAGAGCAAATCCCTGAAACTGTTCCTCGGCAGCTTCCGCAACCACGGCGCGTTCCACGAAGCCTGCACCATGATGATTGCCGAAAGGTTGATCGCGCTGCTGTCGCCCGTGTGGCTGCGCATCGGCGCCTATTGGTATCCGCGCGGCGGAATGCCGATCGACGTGTTCTGGCAGACCGGGGCTCCGCCCGAGGGCGCCTGGATACCACCCCAGGATGTCGCGCCGTACCGTGGCCGGGGCTGATCCCAAACCGCTGATCCGGGACAAGGCGCTGTCCCTTGGCTTCGATGCCGTCGGCTTCTGCCGCGCCGAGCTCGGCGGCGAGGCCCGTGCCCGGCTGCGCGACTTCCTCGGCGCCGGCCAGCACGGCGACATGGGCTGGCTCGCCGATCGCGCCGAGCAGCGTGGCCACCCGCGAGCCCTGTGGCCCGAGGCGCGCAGCGTCGTCGCCCTCGGCCTGTCCTACGCCCCCGGGGAGGACCCGCTCGCCGTGCTCGACCTACCCGATCGCGGCGCCGTTTCCGTCTATGCCCGCAACCGCGATTACCACGACGTCGTAAAGGGAATGTTGAAGCACCTCGCCCAGTTCATCGCCTCGCGCTGCGGCGAACAGGTGAAAGTGTTCGTGGACACCGCGCCGGTGATGGAAAAGCCGCTCGCCGAGCGCGCCGGGCTGGGCTGGCAGGGCAAGCACACCAACCTCGTCTCGCGCGCGCACGGCTCCTGGCTGTTCCTCGGCGAGATCTACACCACGCTCGACATCGCACCCGACCCGCCGCACGCCGACCGCTGCGGCAGTTGTGCACGGTGCCAGGAGGTCTGCCCCACGCGCGCCTTCCCGGCACCCTATCGGCTCGATGCGACGCGCTGCATCTCCTATCTCACCATCGAGCACCACGGCCCGATCCCGCACGAGCTGCGCCCGCTGATGGGCAACCGGATCTATGGCTGCGACGACTGCCTCGCGGTCTGCCCGTGGAACCGCTTCGCCCGCGCCACGCCGCACGACAAGCTGCGCGCCCGCGCCGATCTCGCGGCACCACGCCTCGCCGCGCTGGCGGCACTCGACGATGCCGGCTTCCGGCGGATGTTCGCCGGCTCGCCGGTCAAGCGCGTGGGAAGAAACCGGTTCGTCCGCAACGTGCTGAACGCGATCGGCAATTCCGCCGACCCGGCGCTTCGCCCGGCCGCCGCGCGCCTGGCCGACGACCCCGACCCGGTGGTCGCTGAAGCGGCGCATTGGGCGCTCGCGCGGCTGGCCAACGAGCCCGATCGCTGAGCGGGCTCGTCAAGCGCAGCTTCTCCCTCGCCGGCCATCGCACCAGCGTGGCGCTGGAGGCCGAGTTCTGGTCGGCCCTGGCCGCGATCGCCCGAAGCCGGGGGAAAAACCTGTCGGCGCTGGTGGCGGAAGCCGACGCGGCGCGGGAGCCCGGGCGGCCCCTGGCTTCGGCGCTGCGGCTGCTCGCCCTCAGGGAATGCGCGACGGGAGAAAAAACGCCACCGGATTAACTCGCGAGCAAGATTGTTCCCCTTAGGTTCTCTTCAGGCCGAAACGGCCGCGCTGCCAAGGCCACCCCTAAAATCATCGAGGGAACCCATCCGATGGCTCAGCTTCATCCCATCGCACCGCCGGTCAGCCCGCTCCTGTTGTCGGACCGCCTGATCTCGCTCGCCGAGCAGGCCGAGCAGGTCGGCTGCACCGACACCGCGCGCCACCTGGTCCGCCTGGCCTGCAGCGTGCTCGACGAGAAAGCCAAATGCGCGCCACGGCCGGCGCGGTCCCGCGCGCGCGGCTATCGCGCCGGGTGATCGGCGCGCCATCGGGCGAACCCGGCGAGCTCCGGGATGCGGCGCGGCGCGTCGAGCGGCCCGGTCAGGCGCACCCCCAGCTCCGGCTTGTCGGGACCATCGGGACGGACATCCGCCCGCAGGTCGCAGGAGCCGAGCGGCAAGGCGACGACGCCGGAAAACGCGACGGTCCCGGCCGGCGCCGTCAGCCGCGCATCACCCAGGCTCAGCACGCCATGATCGATCCCGGCCCGCATCGCGAGGGTCTGGAACGGCGTGGTGCCGCCCGACAGCGCCGTCCGCAGCGCATCGTCAACCGCCTGCGATGGCTCGGTTGCCGTCGCGTCGGCCGCCACCGCCGAGGCCGCGCCCGACAGATCGAGGCCGGTCAGCGTGCCGTCGGTGGCCGACAGGCTCGCGGTGCCCGACACGGTCGCCAGCATGGCGGCCGGGCTGTTGCCTTCCGCGAGCAGCCGGAACGCCGCGTCGCCCCGCCCGGACGCCAGATCGAACGGCAGGCCGGTGGCCGGCTCCGTCAGGCTGAAACCGGTAACCGCGCCATCGAGCGTCACCGTCGGGGTCTCCCCCGACACGTCCAGCACCGCCAATCCACGCAGGGTGCCGCCGCCCAACTCGGCACTGAGCGGTTCGAGCCGCAGCCTCCCGGCATCGAGCAGGACCGTCGCCGCCACATGGTCGAGCACCGGCCGCTGAGCGGCGAGCAGCCGCGCCGCCGCGACGCGCACCGAGGCCTGCCACGCTCGCAGTCCCTGCAGGGATAGCGGGGCGGCGCGCGATGGCACTGGCAGCGGCAACTCCGAGAAATCGAGCTCACCGTCCAATCGCGGCACCGCGCCGGTGCGGTCCCCAGTGCGGTCCCCGATGCGATCCAATGTCAGCCGGCCGCCGCCGCGCAGCGATCCGGCGGTGATCTCCATGCGGTCCGCCGCGATCCGGCCGGGGGCGCCGGAGAGCTGTGCCACCAGCGACAGCGAGCCCTCGCCGAGCCAATCCGCGCCGGGCAGCAGGCCGGTGGCGCCGAGCAGGCGGATCGCGCCGGGATGGCGCAAGGTCAGCGATCCGCGCCATGTCCCGCGCGTCAGATCGAGGACCGGCTGGATTTCGACCCGGCCATCGTCCAGCGCCACCGTCACGCGCCCCGCGAGGGCGGTCGGCGGGCCGGAGGCGCTGGCCTGGAGTTCGAGCGGGCCCTGCCAAAGCGCCGGGGTGCCGCGCCATTCGGCAGGCAGCAGCGCGGCGATCGGCGTCGCGTCCTGGGTCGACAGCGTGAGCTTGCCGTCGCCGATGCGACCACCCTCGCCCAGGCTCCCCGCGAGGCTCGCACGCACGCCCTGGACCGTGCCGGAAAGCTCGCGCAGCGCGAGCGTGCCGTTCCGCGATGCGGTGTCGAGCATGAACCCGTCGATCGTCAGCCCGCGCGCGGTCGCTTGCCGTGCGTGGACCTGCAGCGCGCCCGACAGCAATCCCGGCCAGGAGGCCAGCGGCGGCGGGTGCTCCGGCAGCCACGGGTCGAGCGCGAGGCGATCGAGGCTGAGATCGGCGTCGAACCAGGGGCGCTCGCCGGCGTGCAAGGCCACCGTGCCGGAGAGCGGACTGCCGTCCGCAGTCCCCTCCAGCCCGTGCAGCGCAATTTCCCCCGTCGTCGCCGACACCGCCGAGGCGCGCAGGGTGACGCGGCGCAGCGCCTCGCGCGGCAGTCGGCCGAGGCCGGTGCGATCCCCGGGGTCGAGCCAGCGCAAGGTGGCGCGCAGGTCCGGCGCGTCGAGGCTCGCCGTCCCGTCGAAGCGCGGATGCGCCGGATCGGCCCGCAGCAATCGGCCGGCGAGGCGCAGATCGGCCTCCCCCGGCAGGATCGCGGTCGCCTCACGCAGCGTCACCACGTCGCCACCGAGATCGAGTGCCGCGCGCAGCCGGCGCACCGTGCCGCCGGCGAGCTGGGCGGCTTCCGCCGACAGGTCGAGGCCCACCGGAATGGTCATCGCCTGGTCTACCCGCAACGCCGGCAACCAGCGGTCGAGGTCCAGCCGGCTCGCCGCGAGGGCGATGTCCAGCCGCTCCATCGGCGACACGCGCAGCGCCACCGCGCCCCGCACCGGCGAGCCGCCGACATCCAAGGCGAGGTCGTCGGCGGCGGCCAGACCGCCCGCCGCGGTCAGCCGTCCCTCAGCCTTGAACGGCACCGGCGGCGCCGGGACCAGCAGCGAGAGGTCGGGCCCGCGCCCGGCGATCCGCCCGGCCAGCGTGCCGTCCGGCGCGAGCTGACCGGAGAACGTCGCGCCCACGCCCGACGCCTCGCGCCCCTGGCCGTCGAGCGCGACATCGAGCCCCTGGCCGCCATCGCCGCCGGGGCTGGTCAGCCGCGCGGTGAAGTGCCAGCCGAGGTCCGGCACCCGCAATCCCGGCGTGTGCGCCGTGCCGGACACGGTGAGCGCGCCGGTCTCCGAGCGGGTGAGCATCGCGTCGACCTGGGTGAAGGCGAACTGCCCGATGCTGAGCCGCCCGTCGTCGATGCGCGCGGAGAACGTCTCGGACCAGTCCTGGCGCGACCCGATCCGGTCGGGCAGCGGCCACGGCAGCCGCAGCTCCGGCTGGCGCAGTACGAGCTCGCGCGGCACGATCCGGCCGGACAGCAGCGGCGCCAACGCGACGCGCAGCCGCAACGCCCGCACCCGCAGGATCGCACCCGACCCGTCGCTCGCGCCCGCGACGTCGACGCGGCCCGCGACGATCTCCGGCTCGGGCAGCAGCGACAATCCGATCGGTCCCGCGATGGTGACGCGCCGGCCAAGCGCGGAGGACGCGATCGCCTCGACCGTGCCGCGGTAGCGGTCCCAGTCGAGCCGGCCCGGCACCAGCCAGATCGCGGCGAGAGCGACAACCAGCAGACCGAGGAAGCCGAACAGCAGGAAGCGCGCGGCCCGCACGTCAGCCGGGCGGCCCGTGGCCGCCGCCGCCCGGCGTCTCGATCACGAACACATCGCCCGCCGCGAGCTCCGCCTGGTCGGTGCCGCGCAGCATTGTCCGCGTGCCGTCGGCGCGCTCCACCCATTGCCGTCCCACCGCACCGGGCGCGCCACCAGCCAGCCCGAACGGTGCCACGTTGCGTCGGGAGGCGACGATCACCGCGGTCATCGGCTCGAGGAACCGCACGCGCCGCGCCGCGCCATCGCCACCGCGCCAGCGCCCCGCGCCGCCCGAGCCACGCCGGATGGCGAATTCCTCCAGGCGCACCGGGTAGCGCAGCTCCAGCACCTCCGGGTCGGTCATGCGCGTGTTGGTCATGTGGGTCTGCACCGCCGAGGCGCCGTCGAAGCCGGGGCCCGCGCCGACGCCGCCGCAGATCGTCTCGTAGTATTGCCGGGTTTCGTCACCGAAAAGAAAATTATTCATCGTCGCCTGGCTGCAGGCGAGCGCGCCGAGCGCGCCGAACAGCGCGTTGCAGGTCGCCTGCGACACCTCGGTGTTGCCCGCCACCACCGCCGCGCCGGG
>DATIMU010000544.1:0-2620 GCA_035475015.1 Acetobacteraceae bacterium | reverse complement strand
CACGTCCTCGGTCTCGCCGAGCACGCGTGCGACGAAATTGCCGACCTGGTCGTTGGGCGTGCCGGTGCGCGCGGGCGCCGATTGGTAGGCGCTGTTGCCGCCGCCCGTCACCATCTCGGCGCCGCCGATGAGCGTCGCGGGATTGATGCCGAGCGCCCAGCCGATCAAGGTCAGCACCAGCACGGCGCCGATCCCGAGGCCGCCGCCGCGCGCGGTGAAGCGGCCGCCTCCGCCGCCGCGCCGATCCTCGATGTTCTCCGACGGCCTGAGATCGTCCTCGCGCATCGCCGTCCTCCATCCTGACCGGCCAGCGCAGCCATTAGGCCCGAGGCGGAGCGGAAGTTCCATCCCCGCCCCCTGGCGAGGCACCGACCCCTGATCTACACGACCCGCTATGCCCTTCAGCCCCAGGCTGTTCCTGGTGCCGCTCCTGGTCGGCGCCCTCGCCGGCTGCGCGACGCCTCCGCCGCCACCCTGCGGCAGCGCCCCGCTCAGTCGCGACGTCGTCTACATCGTCGATCACGGATGGCACACCGATATCGGCGTCCCCGCAAGCGAGTTGTCAGGACCGGCCGCCGCGTTTCGCACCATCTACCCGGGCGTCGCCTCGCTGGTGTTCAGCTACGGCAAGCGCACCTTCCTCACCGCGCCGCCCGATGACTGGAGCGAATATCTGCTCGGCCCGGTGCCTGGCCCCGGCGCCGTCCTGGTCACCGGCCTCCGCGTCATGCCCGACGAAGCCTACGGCTCGGCACCCGTGGTGGTCCTGCGCCTGCCGGTCGGCGGCGCGCGGGCGCTCTCCGACTTCCTGTGGCGGGAATTGCGCGAGGACCGCACCGGGCGTCCCCTGCTGATCGACCCGGAGCCCTTCCCCGGAGGCGTGTTCTACGCCGCGACCGACACCTATACCCTGACGCATACATGCAACAGCTGGACCGCCGACGCCTTGCACGCGGCGGGTGTGCCGGTCGATCCCGCGGGGGTGGTCTTCGCCGGGCAGATGATGCAGCGGGCGCGACAGGCGGCGCTGTGCCCGCTGCCCCGGACGGCCCCGCCGGTCTCGGGCTAGTAGCGGCAGGGCGGCGCGGTGCCGTCGCTGCACAGGGTGGACTGGCCGGACGGTACCACGATCACCTTCGGGGCCGGCGTGGAGCCGCCGCTTCCGCCGCTGCTGCTGCTGCAGGCCGTCATGCCGAGCAGGAGAAGCGTGGTCGGAAGCCATAGGATCTTTGACATCAAGGCTCCTGGGAAATGCGCGGTGTTCCACTCGGCATAGACGCTGCAAATCGCTCCCCGCAAGAGCCATTACCGCCGCCTCGTCACGCGACGAGTGACCGCGGCCGGATTCCTCCGCTATCATTCGCAACAATCGTCGTGGCCCGCCCCGCCGGCGGGCACAACGGCAAGCAAGAGCCACGGGAGAAGACAGATGGATGCGGCCATCGAGAAATCGGCCATGCGCAAGATCTACATGCGCCTGCTGCCGTTCGCGATCCTGAGCTACTTCCTCGCCTATATCGACCGGATCAACGTGAGCTTCGCCGGGTTGACGATGCGCGGCGATCTCGACATGTCGGCGACCGCCTTCGGCTTCGCGGCGGGCACCTTCTACTGGGGCTATTTCATCTTCGAGGTGCCGAGCAACATCGTCATGGAGAAGGTCGGCGCGCGGCTGTGGATCGCACGCATCATGATAAGCTGGGGGGTCTTGGCCGGATTGACCGCGCTGGTGGTGGGCCCGACGAGCTTCTCCGCACTGCGCTTCCTGCTGGGTGCCGCCGAGGCCGGATTCTTCCCGGGCATCGTGCTCTATTTCACCTACTGGTTCCCGAGCTATCACCACGCCCGCATCGTCTCGGGCTTCCTCGTCGGGCTGCCGATCGCGGTGGCCGCCGGCGCGCCGATCTCGACCGCGCTGCTCGGGCTCGACGGATCGTTCGGCCTGCGCGGCTGGCAGATCATGTACATCGCCGAGGCGATCCCGACCATATTGATCGGCATCGTCACCTTGTTCTGGCTCACCGACCGGCCGGAGCAGGCGAAATTCCTCACTGCCGAGGAGCGGAGCTGGCTCGCGACGAAGCTCGCGGCCGAGCGGCGCGCCAAGGAGGCGGTGCGAACCTTCAGCGTCTGGCAAGGCATGTTCGACCCGAAGGTGCTGCTGCTCTCGCTCAACTATCTCGGCATCGTCACCGCGAGCCTCGGGATGCTCATCTTCATCCCGCAGATCATCAAGTCGCTGGGCAGCTTCAGCAACATGACGGTCGGCTGGCTGACGATGATCCCGTATATCTGCGGCGGCATCTCTCTGGTGCTGTGGGGCCGCGTTTCGGACCGCATGAACGAGCGGCGCTGGAACCTGCTCGTGGCCTGCGTGGTCTCGACGGCGGGGCTGGTGCTCGCCGGGCTGACGATGGGCACCTGGTGGGCGCTGGTCGGCATGTCGATCGCGGCGATCGGCTTCTATGGCTCGAAGGGGCCGTTCTGGGCGATGCCGCCGATGTTCCTCACCGGCACGGCGGCGGCGGCGGTGATCGCGTGGATCAACTCGATCGGCAATCTCGGCGGCTTCTTCGGCCCCTGGTATGTCGGCGTGATGAAGGACGCGACCGGCAGCTAC
>DATIMU010000543.1:0-3082 GCA_035475015.1 Acetobacteraceae bacterium | reverse complement strand
ATCTCGGACGCGCAGCTGTCCAACACGATGAACGCGGCGTTCTGTCCGGCGGTCGCCAACCGCTCGGACCTCTCCACCAGCGCCAAGCGGGCGTTGCTGGTACGGCTGAACACGCTGGTGCAGAACCAGATCGCCGCCGCGGTTCCGGCGCAAGGGAGCGTAGTGGCGACCGTCCCGCTGGCGCCCACGGTCGCGCGGGATCTCAACAATGCGGCGGCGGCCAAGCACCAGTCGCCCGCCGCCTATATGGCGGACCTGCTCGCGAAGGCAGCCGGGAAATAGCCGTCTCGCGGCGCCCACCTGCCACCGGCAGGGGCGCCGCAAGGCCTTGAGGTCAGGCCTTCTTGATGCCGAGACCGGCGAATTTCTTGTTGAACTTCGCCACCTGGCCGCCGGTGTCCATGATCCGCTGCTGACCGGTCCAGGCGGGGTGCGATTTCGGGTCGATGTCCAGCCGGAGCGTGTCACCCGCCTTGCCATAGCAGGACCGCGTCTTGAACTGCGTCCCGTCGGTCATGATGACGTTGATCTCGTGGTACTCGGGGTGGATACCGGATTTCATCGGCGCTGCTCCTCTGGCGGGCCGATCCCGACCGGCCGCGCGAGGGGCGGCATATACCGCCCCTCCCGACCGGACTCAAGGCCGGTGCGGCGCCGGGTCTGGCGGCGTCAGCCCTTGCGATTGCCCTCATGCCGCTGATGGGCGCGCTCGGCGTAGCTGCGGAACACCTGGTCGGCGCTGTGCTTCTGCTCGGCCGACATGGAGTTGTAGAGCGTCTCGAAGGCGGGGACGAGCTTCTGCACGTCCTGCGCGTGAGCCTCGGCGATCTTGGCATATGACTGCATGTTGTCGACCGCGCTCATCTCCTGCACCCGTTGCGAGCGCTGCTGGTAGTCCTGGTCCATCTGTCGGGCATTGTCCCGCATCACCTCGGCGAACTGGTTCCACTGTTGCTCCTGCGCCGGCGTGATCTTGAGGCGGGCGTGCAGATCGGTGATGCGTTTCTCGACCCGGTTCTCATGGCGGCCCGTCTTGGCCGCGTCCTTGGCCGGAGCCGCGGGATGCGTCGCACTGGTCCCGGTGGTATCGGCGGGGTTGGCCGGGGCGGGGGCGGCGCCCTGCGCCCACGCGCCGACCGGCAGGGCGAGCGCGGCGGCGAGCAGGACCGGGCGGGAAAGGCGGAATGGCGTCATCGTCGGAGGTCTCCCTTTCAAGGCTTGGCAAGGGCCGGGCGCATTCCGAACGTCGGGCTTTGCCGGGCGGTTGCGGCTGGTAGGCCCGGTTTGTGGCGGCAACACAGAGACGGCGTGGAACCATCGAGGCGGACTGCCTTGGCGGCGCCACAATCCATTGGCTATCAGCGTATTGCGTGGCGTGGGAGGCGCATCTAGCGTCGCGGCCGCATCGTCTCGACGGTCACGGGCATGAACATCCTCTCCATCCAGTCCTGGGTCGCCTACGGCCATGTCGGCAATGCCAGTGCGGTGTTTCCGCTGCAGCGCCTCGGCGTCGAGGTCTGGGCGATCAACACCGTGCAGTTCTCCAATCACACCGGCTACGGCGCCTGGACCGGGCAGGTGTTCACCGGCGACGACGTGCGGCGCCTGGTGGACGGGATCGAGCAGCGCGAGGTGCTGGGGCGCTGCGACGCCGTGCTGTCCGGCTACATGGGCGACCAGGCGATCGGCGACGCGATCCTCGACGCGGTCGCGCGCGTGCGCCGGGCCAACCCGCGCGCGGCCTATTGCTGCGATCCGGTGATCGGCGACGAGAACACCGGCGTCTACGTCCGCCCGGGGATCGCGGAGCTGATGCGCGACCAGGCACTCCCGCAGGCCGATATCGCGACGCCCAACCAGTTCGAGCTCGGCCTGTTGACCGGGCAAGGCTGCGCCACCTTGGTGCAGGCCAAGCAGGCGGTGGTCGCGCTGCAGAGCCGGATGCGCGCCGACGGTCCACGGACTGTGCTGCTGACCAGCTTGCGGACAGAGGAGACGCCGGCCGACTGCATGGATCTGCTGGCGGCCGAGGCCGGCTCCTTTCACCGGCTGCGCACGCCCTTGCTGGCGCTCGAGGTGAACGGCGCGGGCGACGCGATCGCCGCCTTGTTTACGTTTCACCGGCTGCGCACCGGCAGCGTGGCGGCGGCCCTGGAAGCGGCGGGCTCCTCGGTGTTCGGCCTGCTGCGGCGGACTGCCGAGGCCGGGTCGCGCGAGATCCTGACCGTCGCGGCGCAGGAGGAGTTCGTCGCACCCTCCGCCCGGTTCGCGAGCGAGACCTGTTGACCGGCGAACCGCGCCCCGACGGGATGGCCCGATGCGGTTCGTAAGAGTTTATGGCCGCGTTCTCGGGTTGCTCGGCCCGGACCGCAGGATCGCGGCGTTCCTCGTCCTCGCCAATCTCGCGGTCGCCGGACTGCAATTCCTCGACCCCGTGCTGTTCGGCCGGGTGATCGACCTGCTCGCCCGCTCCGCCGACCTGTCGAGCGCCGTGCTCTGGAGCCAGGCGACCGCGCTGCTCGGCCTGTGGGCGGCGGTCGGGCTGGGCGGGATTGCCGCGAATATCGCGGTGGCGCTGCAGGCCGAGCGGCTGGCTCACCGCAACCGGCTGCTGGCGATGAGCCGCTTCTTCGGCCATGTGCTCGGCCTGCCGCTGTCGTTTCACGGCGACACCCATTCGGGCCGGCTCATCAAGATGATGATCTCGGGCTCGGACGCGCTGTTCGGCCTGTGGCTGACCTTCTTTCGCGAGCAACTCGCTACGTTCCTCGCGGTGTTCGTTCTGCTGCCGCTGACCGTGCTGCTCAACTGGCGGCTGGCGCTGGCGCTGATCGTGCTGGTGGTCGTGTACTGCGTCGTCACCGTGGCGATCATCCGCTCGACCGAGGCGGCGCAGCGCCGGGTCGAGACGTTCAACTCCAATCTGGCCGGCACCGCGCAGGACGCGCTGGCCAACATCATGGTGGTGCAGTCCTTCACCCGGCTCCGTGCCGAGACCCGGCTGTTCGGCGACATCGCGGCCCAGGTGATCGCGCATCAGTTCCCGGTGCTGAACTGGTGGGCGGTGGTGAACGTGCTGACC
>DATIMU010000542.1:0-1613 GCA_035475015.1 Acetobacteraceae bacterium | reverse complement strand
CGCGAATCTGTAGTGTTCCCTTGGGCCGCTGACCAAGTTCCAGGAGCCGCCTAGGCCACGAACCGCACCGCCGCACCGGCCGCCTGGTCCGCGCCGACCAGCACGACCTCCCCGCGGCGCTCGTGTGCAACACCACGCTCGCCGAGCAGCCGGGCGGTCGCGTCGAGGTCATCCGCGCGTACCACGATCCCCGCGATGTACGGCAGGCTCGGGATCGCGGCGCCGGGGAACACCGCGCCGAGCGCGTCCGGCGGCAGCAGGCGCACCGTGCCGTGCGGCAGCGGCAGCGCGAAGCCGCCCGCCGGGTCCGGCACCACCGGGCGGCCGGCCAGGCGGGAGAAGCGGGCGGCAGATTCGGCAGGGTGCTCGACCGCGATCACCACCGCGGCCAGCCCGATGGCGTGATTGGGATGGGTAAGAAACCGCTCCTGCCAGATCGCCTCCGGGGTGAGGTGGCGGATGAGTTGCAGCCGGCCCTCCGGCGCGTCGGGCAGCGGCAGGCGGGCGAAGCGCGCGCGCGGGCCGGCGCGGTCGGCGTCGTCCACCGGGCGTTCGAGATAGGCGACGCCTGGAATGTCGATCCCCGCGCGGCGCAGGCGGTCGAGATTCGCCGTCTCGTCGTCGATCCCGAGGGCGATGATGTGGATGCCGGCATAGCGCGCGAGGAAGCGGTCCAGCGTGTTGCTGAACGCCGCCGGGTCGACGATGGCGATCAGCTCGACATAGCCCTGGCGCAGCATGATGCAGCGGTTGCCGGTGCCGAACGGCACCACCGGCCCGTCCGGCGTGCGCTTGCCGGAGTGGCGGGCGAGCGGCGTGAGCTGGAAGCCGAGGCGCTCGAAGGCGGCCGCCATCGCGCCGAGATCGCGCCCGGCGACGCCGACATGGTCGAGGGAGGCGGCGGTGCTCACATGCTGTCTCCTGCGTGCTCCGGCACGAGACGGGACGATGCCAGTTGCCGACCGTTCCGCAAAGCGCCACCCTGCCCGCCCGCTTGGAGGATTCCATGAACGAGATCACCACGCCGCCGCCCAACAATCTCGAAGCGTTCTGGATGCCGTTCACGGCCAACCGGGCGTACAAGGCCAACCCACGAATGCTCGCCCGCGCCGAGGGAATGCACTACTTCACGACCGAGGGGCGGGAGATCATCGACGGCACCGCCGGGCTGTGGTGCGTCAATGCCGGGCACGGGCGCCGCGAGATCACCGAGGCGATCCAGCGCCAGGCCGCCGTGATGGATTTCGCCCCGAGCTTCCAGATGGGCCACCCGATCGCCTTCCAAGCCGCCGCCAAGCTGGCCGACTTCCTGCCCGACGGGCTCGACCGGGTGTTCTTCACCAACTCCGGCTCGGAGAGCGCCGATACCGCGCTGAAGATCGCGCTCGCCTATCACCGCGCGTGCGGCGATGCGGGCCGGGTGCGGCTGATCGGGCGCGAGCGCGGCTATCACGGCGTCGGCTTCGGAGGCATCTCGGTTGGCGGCATCGCGCCCAACCGGAAGCAATTCGGCGCCCTGCTGCCCTATGTGGACCATCTGCCGCACACGCATTCGCTGGAGCACAACGCCTTCACGCGTGGCCAGCCGCAATGGGGGGCTGAGCTCGCCGACG
>DATIMU010000541.1:0-5535 GCA_035475015.1 Acetobacteraceae bacterium | reverse complement strand
CCGCCGCCAAGGACCAGCAGATGCTCGGGCAAGGTGTCGAGGTCGAGCAGCTCGACATGGGTGAGCGGCGCCGCGTCGGCGAGCCCGGGGAGCTCCGGCATCGAGGCGAAGGCGCCGAGGTCCAGAAACACCTTGTCGCCGCGCAGCGTCCGCGTGCCGCCCTCGGCGAGCGCGACCTCGATGGTTCGCTCGGCGACGAAGCTGCCCCGCCCCAGGACCAACTCGCAGCCGTTGGCGGCGAACTTGTCCAGGTGACCCTTGATCTGGGCATCGACCATCGCCCGCTTGCGCGCCTGGACCTCCTGCATGGAGACCGTGACATTGGCCGCGTGGGTGCCGAACGCGGCGCTCGTCGCGACGATCTGGGCGACGCTCGCGCTGTGGATGATGTTCTTGCTCGGCAGACAGGCGATATTGGGACAGGAGCCGCCGATGTAGCGCTGCTCCACCACCGCGACGCGCTGGCCGGCTTTGCCGAGGTGCCAGGCCATCGACTTGCCGGCCTCGCCGCTGCCGAACACCACGGCATCATAGGTCTCGATTGCTGACATGGAGCGCCTCCTGTTTGGCGTTGGTGCCTTTCCTTACCGCTAAGGCCGGTCTCGCGCACCACGCCACGGCCAGGGCGTCGCGCGCCGCAACCCAGCCCGGCGTCGGTAGCCCGGACGCGATACCGCGCCTATCTTGGAGCGATGTCCGACACGCCCGCCTTCCTCGACAGCATTCGACCCGCCGTGCCCGATATCGTCGTGCCGCGCGGCGTCACGCCATTCTACCTGCCGCACCGGCCGGTGCGTGGCCGCCTGGTCCGACTCGGGCCGCTGGCCGACGCGCTGCTGACCCGCCACGACAACCCGCCCTTGGTGCGGCGGATCACCGGCGAGGCGTTGGCGCTGGCGGCGGGCTTGGCTTCGGCGCTGAAATTCCGCGGCTCGTTCAGCTTGCAGGTGAAGGGCGACGGCGCCCTGCCGATGCTGCTCGCCGATTGCACCGATGCCGGCGCGCTGCGCGGCTACGCGCGCATCGCCGAGGAGAAGTTTTCCGAGCTGCTGGCCCGCGAGGCCGAGCCTTCCGCCGAGCAGCTGATGGGCCAAGGCTATCTCGCCTTCACCGTGGACCAGGGCCCCGACCGCGATCGCCACCAGGGCATCGTGACCATCGAGGGCGACCGCCTCGCCGACATGGCGCTGCACTATTTCCGCACCAGCGAGCAGATGAGCTGCTTCGTCCACCTTGCCTGCGAGGAGACCGAGGCGGGCTGGCGCGCCGGCGGGCTGATCCTCGAGAAGGTGGCCGGCGAGGGCGGCGTCGATCCGGCGCTCGACGCGGAGGCGCAGGCGGAGAGCTGGCGCACCGCCGTCGCCCTCGCCGCGACCTTGCGCGATGCGGAATTGCTCGATGACGGGCTCACGCCGGACCGCCTGCTGTATCGGCTTTTTCATACCGAGGGTGTCGCGGTCGATCGCGCGCGGGCATTATCCTACGGCTGCCGCTGCTCCCGCCAACGCTTGTCCGGCATCCTCGAAGGCTTCTCGCGGGACGACCTGGACCACATGACCGTCGAGGGCGACATCGTGATGACGTGCGAGTTCTGTAATTTCGACTTCCGCTTCCCCCGCGAGGAGATCCGCGGGACCGAGGTCGGGGCACGGAATTGACCGCTCGTGCCGGCGTCTCGCGGCGCGGCCTCTGGGCGCTGCTGCTGGCCGGCGCGGTCGCGGCCTGCGGCGGCAGGCGGCAGGAGCCCGCCACCTCGGAGAGCTTCGAGCCCTTGAGCTACGACTACCTGACGCCGCTGCGGCTGAATGTCGCCTCGGTCGACGTCGAGGAGCGCTTCGTGCCGGGCGGCGGCGACATGGCGGCGGCCGATCCGGTGCGGCCGGCCGACGCGATCCGGCGGATGGCGCGGGATCGGCTGCACGCGCTCGGCACCTCCGGCCGCGCCGTCCTGCTCATCAACGACGCCAGCATCCTGCGCCGGGGCGACGCCTACCAGGGATCGCTGGCGATCGAGCTCGACATCTATACGTCGGCCAACACCCGGGCCGCCTTCGCCGAGGCCCGCGTCTCCGCCACCCGCCCGATCACCGGCGGGGAAAGCACGCGGCGGACGCTGTATGAGCTGACCAAGCAGCTGATGGACGCGCTGAACGTGGAGCTCGAATACCAGGTGCGCCGCTCGCTGCGCGACTGGCTGGTGGAAGGTCCAGCCGCGCCGGCGCCGGTCGAGCAGCAGGCGCTGCCGCCTCCGCCGCGCGTGTAGCAAGGTGGCGGACTAATGTCCGCCCTACGTGCTACGTACTGGTCGTAGGGCGGACTTCAGTCCGCCATCACACGCAGTCCGGTCAAGCCCGCCGCGAGCAGATCGCGCAAATCGGGCAACGCCAGTGCCACGCATCCCTCGGTGGGCGCGAAATCCGGCCGCGCGACGTGGAGGAAAATGGCCGATCCACGGTCACGGACCGCCGGCGCGTCGTTCCAGCCGAGCACGCCGATAACATCGTACACGCCATCATCCCGCCACAATGCCTCGTGCCGCGCCGGGTGGGGCAGGCGGATCATTCGATTGTAATCGGGGTGGGTTGGGTCGTCGCACCATCCGTCATCCGGCGCGAGCGGCTCCACGGGGACCGCACATTCGGGGCGCGAGACGCGGTCGGCGCGGTAGAGCACGCGGCGGAGCGGCAACGGACCCGACGGAGTCGCGCCGTCGCCCTCGTGCTTGTCCTGGCGGATGCCGCCTCGGCCGAGGATGGCGCGGAACACGCGGCTCTGGAACCTCACCGTGCCGTCTCGCTGGACAATGGCTTCGGGCATGGCGCGCTCAGCCAAGCAGGTGGCCGAACCGCTCCGCCTTGGTGGCGAGGTAGTGGTTGTTCACGCCGTTGGGCGCGACCACGTGGCTGACCCGGCCGACCACCTCCACCCCGCAGGCGGCGAGGCCGCTCATCTTCTCCGGGTTGTTGGTCAGCAATCGCACGCGCGGCACGCCGAGCTCGTGCAGCATGGTGGCCGCGACGAGGAAGTTGCGCTCGTCGGCACCCCAGCCGAGGGCCCGGTTGGCGTCCAGCGTGTCGAGCCCGCGATCCTGCAGGGCGTAGGCGCGGAGCTTGTTCACCAGGCCGATGCCGCGGCCCTCTTGGGCGAGGTAGAGCAGGACGCCGGAGCCCTCCTTCGCCATCCGCCGGATCGCGCCGCGCAGCTGTGCCCCGCAATCGCAGCGCAGGCTGCCGAGCAGATCGCCGGTGAAGCACTCGGAATGGATTCTGACGAGGGGCGCCGCGTCGGTTTCGGGGGTGCCGATCACGATGGCAAGGTGCTCGATGCCGGCATCGGGGCCGCGAAACGCCACCACGCGCGCATCCGGCGCGTCCTCCAGCGGCACTTGCGCCTCGGACACCCGGCGCAGCCCGGCGGCGAGCGCGCCCGGGTAGGCCGTGACGTCGGCCGCCGGGACCGACAGCAAATGCAGCCGCTCGGCGATCTCGGCGGCGTCCGAGCGGGCGGGAGCGGCCAGGACGGCGGCCAGGAGCCGACCGAGCTTCACCAGCGCGAGCGCCGGGCCGGCGAGGACCGGCGGCGGCACCGCCTCGGGTGTCTCGGGGAGCAGTTGCTCGGCCGTGGGGTCTGCCAGCGTCCGCAGCGTCAGCGGATCGAAGGGATTGCCGGTCAGGCGCACCGCGACGGCCTTCGCGGAGCGCGGCACCGGCTGCTTGAGCACCGAGGTCGCGCGCACCGGCGCCAGCAACAACACGGCCGGCTCATCCGCGAGGGCGGCGAATTCGCGCAGTCCGTGCGCACCCGCCGTTTCCGCCGCGATCAGGACCAGGGGCTCGGCGCCGGTGAGCAGGACGGGGATGCCGCGGCGCAGTTCAGCCACTGCGCGGTGAACGCCACGGATTTCCAGTGCCATCGCCTCCGGCGGCACGGGTGAGGCGGTGAGGTCGGCTGGAGCGATTCCGTGAGGCGACAATCGGTTCATGAGACCACTTCTAGACGCGCCATTCTCACGGCAATACTGTTGGCAGGCGAAGGGTGAAGCTGCAAGGCAGCCCTGCGGACCGCTTCACGGACTCGTATATGGCGGCCGCCCTCAGGCCACGGCAAGGCTTCACGCAAATGTGAGTGATCTCACGCTCGCTGAATCGCGATCGCGGGGTAGGGAGTTGCGTTGGGCTTCCCGTGGCGCTCGAACACCACAATTTGCTTTGCCATGTGCTAGAAGCCGACAGGAGTGCGTCTTCTGGGTGACGCCTCCCGAGTTGCAAGGGGAAGATCGAATGTCGGGCGAGCGCCCCATCCTGATCGTGGACGATGACGAGGCGTTGCGGGCCACGCTGGTCGAGCAACTCGCGGTGGACGGCGAGTTCAGCGCCGTCGAAGCGGCGGACGTCGCGGAAGCCGAGGAGAGGCTGGCGAGTCGGAATTCCCGCTTCGACGCCATCATCCTCGACATCGGCCTGCCGGACGGCGACGGTCGGGACCTGTGCGTCAAGTGGCGCAAGCAGGGCGTCAAGGTGCCGATCATGTTTCTCACCGGATCGGACGAGGAATCGGACGTGGTGCGCGGCCTCGATTCCGGGGCCAACGACTACATCGCCAAGCCGTTCCGCCTCGCCGAGCTGCTGGCCCGGCTGCGGGCGCAGCTGCGCCTGTTCGAGAACAGCGAGGACGCGGTGTTCACCATCGGCCCGTACACCTTCCGCCCCTCGGCGAAGCTGCTGCAGGAGCCGGCGCGCAACCGCCGCATCCGGCTGACCGAGAAGGAGGCCGCGATCCTGAAATTCCTCTACCGCGCCGGGACCAAGCCGGTGGCGCGGCAGGTGCTGCTCAACGAGGTGTGGGGCTACAACGCCGCCGTCACCACCCACACGCTGGAGACGCACATCTACCGCCTGCGCCAGAAGATCGAGCCCGACCCGTCCAATGCCCGCCTGCTGGTGACCGAGGGCGGCGGCTATCGGCTCGACCCGGCCGGGGTTCCGACCGTGGCAGCCTGAAGGGCCGCGATCCGGGCGGGGCGACGCTCCGGCGTCGCCAGATTGAGATTGGGCGGACGGCGGCGTCGAGTGGGACGAGGTGGTCGCGGCCACGTTGCAGGATCTGTCAAAAAACCCGCACCGCGCTCGCCTCGATCGCCGGGCGCAACACGGGATGCAGGCTGCCCCGGGTCGCGAGATCGACCTGCACGCCACCGAGCGCCTCGCCGATGCGCTCGCCGACGGCGATCGCCTCGCGGGCACGCAGCGTGCCGAGGACGGCGTCGCGATCGGGGACTGGACGGTCCATGCACCGAGCTTACCACGCCGACATGCAGGGCGGCAGCTACAGAGACAGCTCGACGCAGACCGGGACATGATCGGAAGTCTGCGGCCAGTCGCGCGCGTCCTTGTGGATGACGTGGCGTGACAGCGCGCCGGCGAGGTCCGGCGTGACCCACACATGGTCGAGTCTCCGGCCGCGATCCGAGGCCCGCCAGTCGCGGTTGCGATAGCTCCACCAGGTAAACAGCTTCTCGCCCGAGGGCACGAAATG
>DATIMU010000540.1:0-2106 GCA_035475015.1 Acetobacteraceae bacterium | reverse complement strand
GGCGATGCGCCAGCCCGCCGGCTCCTTGCGGAAATGCCTCACCAGCATCTGCATCGGCAGGCCGCGCTGGATCTCGAACTGGTTGTAGAGACCGGCGCGGGCGCGGGCGACCTGCTCGCCGGAGAGATCGGTGCCGATGATCTCCACGCGACGATCGCCGAGCTGCGTGCGGCACTCCGTCGCGATCATCGCCAGCGAATAGGCCTCCTGCCCGGAGCTGCTGGCCGCCGACCACACCCGCAGCGCTGCTCCAGCCGGTCGCCCCGCAGCCAGCTCCGGCAGCGCGCGCGCGCGGAAATGCGCGAACGGCTTTTCGTCGCGGAAGAAGAAGCTCTCGTTCGTCGTCATCGCCTCGACGACGGCGTGCGCCAGCGTCTCGGTGCCGGGCCGTCGCAAGCGGTCGGCCAGGGCGTCGAGGTCGCGCAAGCCCTCCGCCTTCACGATGGGCGCGAGACGGACCTCGAGCAGATAGAGCTTGTCCGGCCCGATCACCAGGCCGGAGTGGGATTTGAGCAGCGCGGCCAAGGCCCCGAACAGAGCCGGGTTCATGCCTGGACCGCCCGCAGGATCTCGAGGATGCGCGGGCCGATGCGCGGCAGCGGCAACACGGCGTGGCAGAGGCCGGCCTGGGCGATGGCGCCGGGCATCCCCCAGACCACGCTGGTCGCCTCGTCCTGCGCGATGGCGCCGCCGCCGGCTTCGATCACGTGGCGGGTGCCGGCCAGGCCGTCATGGCCCATGCCGGTCAGCATCACGGTGAGGACGCGCCCGCCGCACGCCTCGGCGGCGCTGCGCAGCATCGGATCGACCGAGGGGCGACAGAAATTCTCCGCCGGCTCGGCGGACAGTCGCGCATGAAGCGTGGCGCCCCCTTTGCGGACCAGAAGGTGACGGTCGCCAGGTGCCAGATAGATGCGGCCGGGCCGCAGGGGCTCGCCCTCCGCCGCCTCGGCGCAGGGCATTCCGCCGAGCCGCGTGATGTGCTCCGCGAGGATCGGCATGAAGGTCGCCGGCATGTGCTGCGTTAGCACCACGGGCAGTCGCACCTCCCGTCCCAGCGCTTCCATCAGCGTGAACAATGCCTGCGGGCCGCCGGTCGAGCTGCCGATTGCGACGAGCTGGGGTGCGGCGCGCGGCGCCGGGCGGAGCGTGGGCGGCGCCCCGGCGCGCCGCGGCGGCGACACGCGGCGGCGCAGGCGGGCGAGGCCCTTCACCTTGGCGACCAGCTCGCGGCGGAACGTGTCGTCGGCGATCGCGGCGGTGTCGGGCTTGGGCACGTAGTCGGCGGCACCGAGCCGAAGCGCGCGGATGGCGATGTCGGCGCCGCGCGTGGTCAAGGTCGAGGCCATCACCACGCGGACGCAGGGGTCCGCCTGCAGCAGCAGCGGCAGCGCCGCCATGCCGTCCATCACCGGCATCTCGATGTCGAGCACCACGACGTCGACCGGCTGGCGGCGCAATTCCTCCACCGCGAGCTTGCCGTTGCCGACGCGCGCGACCACGCGGATCGCCGGATCGGCCTCCAACATGCGCGCGAGGGCGGCGCGGATCACCGCGGAATCGTCGCAGATCATCACCCGTGCCAGCGCCGCGGCGTCGGGCCCCGGCTCCCTCGGTTCGGCGAGCGTGCTCACAGCAGGCCGACCTGCGCCAGCTTGCCGAGCAGGATCTCCTCGTCGAACGGCTTCATGACGTATTCCTGGGCGCCGCTCTCGATCGCGCGCTCGATGAAGTCCATGTCGGTCTCGGTGGTGCAGAACACCACCGGCGGGTTGTCCGCGCCGAACTCGGTGCGCACCGCCTGGAGAAATTCCAGCCCGTTCATCACCGGCATGTTCCAGTCGAGCAGCACGCAATCGGGCAGCCGGCGATGGCACGCCTCCAGCGCCTTCTGGCCGTCCTCGGCCTCCTCCACGGTGAAGCCGTTGGCCTCGAGGATGCGCCGCGCGACCTTGCGGACCACGCGGCTGTCGTCCACCACCAGGCAGGTTCGTGACATGGCGCCGCTCAACTCCCCTCGCCGATCGCCAGCAGCCGCCCGACATCGAGCACCAGCAGGAGCCGGTCCTCGAGCCGGTAGATGCCGTTGCTGAACTCGGCCCATGA
>DATIMU010000539.1:0-8855 GCA_035475015.1 Acetobacteraceae bacterium | reverse complement strand
CGATAGCACCGCATCCAGCCACTCGGTGTCGAAATCCGCGGCGTTCGCGGCCTGCAGCTCCGGCACGATGGCACGCGCCGCCGCGTCGGCGCGGAAGTCGCAGCCGAGCTCACGCAGGTCGCGCGCCAGTTCGGGCAGCAGCGAGGGCGCGATCGCGGCGTCGATCAGCAACGTCTCGGTGGCGCCGCAGACGCCGGTGCGGCGCATCTTGGCGTTGGCCACGACGGCGCGCGCCATGTGCGGATCGGCGGCGGCGTGAACGTAGGTGTGGCAGAGCCCCTCGGCATGGGCGAGCACCGGGACGCGGGCCTCGCGCTGCACTCGCTCGACCAGCGATTTTCCTCCGCGCGGGATGATGAGGTCGATCAGTCCCGCCGCGGCGAGCATGGCCGCGACATAGGCGCGGTCCGCCGTCGGCGCGATCTGCACCGCCGCTTCGGGGAGCCCGGCCTGGCGCAAGCCCTCGACCAGCGCCGCGTTGATCGCCTGCGCGCTGTTCACGCTCTCCGATCCGCCGCGCAGGATCACCGCGTTACCCGATTTGACGCACAGCGCAGCGGCGTCCGCGCCGACATTCGGGCGGCTCTCGTAGATCATGCCGATGACGCCGATCGGTGTCGCGATGCGCTGGATGCGCAGCCCGTTCGGGCGCGTCCAGTCGGCCAGTGTGCGGGAAAGCGGATCGGGCAGCGCCGCGACATCCTCGAGCCCCGCCGCCATCGCCTCGACGCGCGGCTCGGTGAGGGTGAGGCGGTCACGGAACGCGGCGGCGGTGGTGCTCGCCGCGAGATCCGTCGCGTTGGCGTCAAGGATGTCCGCCCGATGCGCGCGCAACTCGGACGCCATCGCGCGCAGGGCGTCGTTGCGCTCGGCTTCCGACGTGCGGGCGAGGACATGCGACGCCTCGCGCGCCGCCTTGGCGGCTCGGTGCAGATGCTGGGTGGCTTCGGTTTCGACGTGCATGGCTCAACGTTTCCTCGTCGCATCCTGCCGCTGATTGGCCCGGCTTGCCAGTGCGGCAATCACAGCAGCACCAGGTCGTCGCGGTGGATCATCTCGTCGCGTCCGCGCCAGCCGAGAATCGCCTCGATGGCATCGGAACGAAACCCGGCGATCCGCTCCGCGTCCACGCTCGCATAGGCCGAGAGCCCGCGCGCCAGCGCCGCGCCGTTCGGGCCGCGCACGATCACCGGGTCGCCGCGCTCGAAACGGCCTTCCACGCCGCGCACGCCGGCGGGCAGCAGCGAACTGCCGGCGGCGAGGGCGCGCGCCGCCCCCGCGTCAACCGCGAAGGCACCGAGCGGGGCCAGCGCGCCGGCGATCCAGCGTTTGCGCGCCGAGCGGCCTTCGGGGGCCGCGAGGAACCAGGTGCAGCGCGCGCCATCTTCGAGCGCGCTCAACGGGTGCTCCACGTCGCCGAGTGCGATCGCCATCGTGCAGCCCGCTTGTGTCGCGATGCGCGCGGCGGTCAGCTTGGTGCGCATTCCACCGCTCGAATAGCCTGGCGGCGGCTCGCCCCCCATCGCCTCGATCTCTGGTGTCAGCGCCGGCACCACTGGGATGTGCTCGGCGCGCGCGTCGCGGCGCGGGTCGGCGGTGTAGAGCCCGTCGATGTCGGAGAGCAGCACGAGCTGGTCCGCTTGCACCATCTCCGCGACGCGCGCGGCCAGCCGGTCGTTGTCGCCGAAGCGGATCTCCGTCGTCGCGATTGAGTCGTTCTCGTTGATGACCGGGATGCAGCCGAGGCCAAGCAAGGTAATCAGGGTCGCCCGCGCGTTGAGATAGCGCCGGCGGTCCTCGGTGTCCTCGAGGGTGAGCAGGAGCTGGGCCGCGGTGAGGCCGCTCGCCGAGAGGGCCTCGCTCCACGCCTGCGCCAAGCGGATCTGTCCGACGGCGGCGGCGGCCTGCTTCTCCTCCAGCCGCAGCCGGGGTTGCGCGAGGCCGAGGGTGCGGCGGGCCAGCGCGATGGCGCCGGAGGACACCACGATGATCTCGGTGCCGCGCGCGCGGAGTGCCGCGATGTCCGCCGCGACGCCGGCGAGCCAACCCGAGCGCGGCGCCGCCTCCGCCGCGTCCACCACCAGCGCGCTGCCGATCTTGATGACGAGCCGCTGGGCGTCGGCGAGGCGGGGCAGGATGGTCACGCCGCCCTTGCCTGCCGGGCTTCGCCGACGGCGGTTTGCAACGTGCGCAGCACTTCAGGCACGTTCTGGCCGGTCGCGCCCGAGAGCAGCATGACCGGACGCCCCGAGGCGCGGCGCAGCGCGGCAGCCCGCGCGGCGGCCTCGCGCGGCGTCATGGCGTCCGCCTTGTTCAGCCCGATCAGCTCGGGCTTGTCGGCGAGCCCGCCGCCGTACGCCGCCAGCTCCTCGCGCACCGTCCGCCACGCCGCCACCACGTCGCCCGCCGCGCCGTCGACCAGGTGCAGCAGCACCGCGCAACGCTCGACGTGTCCAAGGAAGCGGTCGCCGAGCCCGGAGCCCTCGTGTGCGCCCTCGATGAGGCCGGGGATGTCCGCGATCACGAACTCCTCGGACGCGGAGAGACGCACCACGCCGAGCTGCGGGTGCAGGGTGGTGAACGGGTAGTCCGCGATCTTGGGGCGGGCGGCCGAGGCGGCGGCGAGGAAGGTGGACTTGCCCGCGTTGGGCAACCCGACCAGCCCGACATCGGCGATCAGCTTGAGCCGCAGCCAGACCCAGCGCTCCTCGCCGGGAAAACCCTTGTCGGCGCGGCGCGGTGCGCGGTTGGTCGAGGATTTGTAGTGCGCGTTGCCGAACCCGCCGTCGCCGCCACGGCACAGCAGGATGCGCTTGCCCGCCGCGTCGAGGTCGGCGAGCAGGGTTTCGCGGTCGTCGGCGATGATCTGGGTGCCCACCGGCACCTTGATGACGACGTCGTGGGCGCCCGCGCCGGTGCGGTCGGAGCCCGAGCCGTTGCCGCCTTTGGGCGCGCGGAAATGCTGCGTGTAGCGAAAATCGATCAGCGTGTTGAGGTTGGCGACCGCCTCGAACACGATGTCGCCACCCTTGCCGCCGTCGCCGCCGTCGGGGCCGCCGAATTCGAGGAATTTCTCCCGCCGGAACGCGACCACGCCGTTCCCGCCGTCACCGGAGCGGACGTAGATCTTGGCCTGGTCGAGGAATTTCATGTCTATGGGCCGCGCAATGAAAACGGGGGCCGGCTGGCGCCGACCCCCGATATGGTGACTGTCCGTGGAGGGTGCGGCGGTTACTCGGCGGCGTCCGGCGGCGGCGCGGCCGGCGTCACCGACACATGCACGCGCCCCTCGGCTCGGCGCTGGAACGCGACGTGCCCGTCGACCAGGGCGAAGATGGTGTGGTCGCGGCCGAGGCCGACATTGCTGCCCGGCTTCCACTTGGTGCCGCGCTGGCGAAGGATGATGTTGCCGGCCACGACCTCCTGGCCGCCCGACTTCTTGATGCCGAGGCGACGGCCTTCGGTGTCGCGCCCGTTGCGGGACGAGCCGCCCGCTTTCTTGTGTGCCATGAGCGGTGCTCCTCTAGGCGGCCGAGATGCCGGCCACGCGCAGCACGGTGACGTGCTGGCGATGGCCGTTCTTGCGCCGGCTGTTCTGCCGGCGGCGCTTCTTGAAGATGATGATCTTGTCGAGCCGGTCCTGCGCGATCACCGTCGCCGTCACCGAGGCGCCCGCCACGGTCGGGGCGCCCAGGGTCAGCGCGCCCTCGCCGCCGACGGCGAGCACGTCGGTGAACGTGACCGTGGCACCCGGCTCGGCCTCCAGCTTCTCCACCTTGAGCACGGCGTTGGGGGTGACGCGGTACTGCTTTCCGCCGGTGCGGATCACTGCGAACATCGTTCGGCTTCCTGTATCGGCCCGGTCCAGCTCCATCGACGCGTGGAGAGGTCCAGACGCACGCAACTCGGGGCCGCCCAGGATCAGCCGGGCGGCCGGGGAGGGCGGGTTATAGCGCCGGCGCCAGCGTTGTCAATCGGATCGCGGCCTTCCGGTTGCGGACCCGCCGCGCCCTGCTTATAAGCCGCCGCCACGGAGAGGTGACAGAGTGGCCGATTGTGACGGTCTCGAAAACCGTTGTACGTGCAAGCGTACCGTGGGTTCGAATCCCACCCTCTCCGCCAAGCGCCACGACTGAACGTTAGGCTTTCTGGGCCACCAAATCAGCGGTGAGTTAGTTCCCGCGTGATGGCTCGGCTCCGGCGCTCCCTGCAGGCTAGCCCGAAGCGCCGCCCCAGGACCCACAGCCCAATCCGCCGACATGTCGGCCAGCCGCCTCGTCGGGCGCGGCCATATTCCGCCGCTAATCCAGTTAGATATTCAATCCACTATTATGCATTGCATAGAACATAGAAACACGTTCAGATGGGGCCAGTAAGATGAATCACTACGGAGCAGGTAGGGATGGCGCAAGGTTCTAGCCTCCACGGAGAGCCCTCATGACCGGGGCAGCCGACGCGCTCGACGTGTTCTGGTTCCTGCCGACCAGCGGGGATGGGCCGTATCTCGGTTCCGACGACGGACACCGGCCGGCCGAGCTGTCCTATTTGCGGCAGATCGCCGTGGCGGCCGACCAGCTGGGCTTCGGTGGCGTGCTGCTGCCGACAGGAAACGCCTGCCTCGACGGATGGACGCTCGGCGCCGCACTCGCGCCCGCGACCGAGCGGCTGAAATTCCTGCTGGCGTTGCGGCCGGGCATCCTGACGCCGGCGCTCGGCGCGCGCCAGGCCGCGGCGCTCGACCGGATCAGCGACGGCCGGCTGCTGTTGAACATCGTCACGGGAGGGCTGCCGAAGGAGCTGGCGGGTGACGGCCTGTTGCTGGACCATGACGAGCGCTACGTCCAGACCGACGAATTCCTGACCATCTGGCGCGGCCTGTTCGACGGCGGCATCGACTTCGGCGGCCGCCATCTCGTGGCCCGCGACGCCCGGCTCGGCCAGTTCGACAGCGTGCAGAAGCCGCATCCGCCCTTGTGGTTCGGCGGCTCCTCGCCGGCCGGGATGGAGGTCGCCGCGCGGCATGTCGACACCTATCTCACCTGGGCCGAGCCGCCGGCGCAGGTCGCGGAGAAACTTGCCGCGGCGCGTACCGGCGCCGCGGCGTTCGGCCGCACCCTGCGGTTCGGATTGCGCGTGCATCTGATCGTGCGCGAGACCGATGACGAAGCCTGGAACGCGGCGGAACGGCTCATCAGCCGGCTGTCCGACGCGACCATCGCCGCCGCGCAGCGGCGCTTGCGGGAGGAATCCGATTCCGTCGGCCAGCTCCGCCAGATGCAGCTGCATGGCGGCCGACGCGATCGCCTCGAGGTCAGTCCCAATCTGTGGGCCGGCGTGGGCCTGGTGCGGCACGGGGTCGGCACCGCGCTGGTGGGCAGCCCCGCCACGGTCGCCGCGCGCCTGCGCGAATATCAGGCGCTGGGGATCGGCACCGTCATCGCGTCGGGCTATCCGCATCTCGAGGAAGCCTACCGCGTCGCCGAGCTGCTGTTCCCGGAGCTTGGGATCGGCCGCGCGGCCCACGCGCCCGGCCGGGATTTCCGCACCGCGCCAGCGAGGGTCGCGGCGGAATGAGCGGCCGTGTCCTTCCCTGGGTCGTGCCTGCGCTGATCCTGCTGCTCTGGCAGGCCGCCGCGCAATTCGGCCTGCTCAGCAATCAGGTCATGCCGGCGCCCTCGGTCGTCGCCGAGGCCGCGTGGCGCCTGCTGCGGTCGGGGAAACTACTGGTCAACGTCGAGATCAGCACCTGGCGCGCGCTCGCCGGATTCGCGATCGGCGGCGGCATCGGCTTCGCGCTCGGGATGCTCAACGGCCTCTCGTCGCTCAGCGAGACGCTGATCGACAGCACGCTGCAGATGGTGCGCAACGTGCCGCATCTCGCGCTCATCCCGCTGGTGATCCTGTGGTTCGGGATCGACGAGGAAGCCAAGGTGTTTCTCGTGGCGCTCGGCGTGTTCTTCCCGATCTACGTCAACACGCAGCACGGTGTGCGCTCGGTGGACCGGCAACTGCTGGAGATGGGCCGCGCCTACGGCATGTCGGAAGCCGCGCTGTTTCGCTACGTCGTGTTGCCCGGCGCGCTGCCGTCGATCTTCGTCGGCCTGCGCTACGGCCTCGGCATCATGTGGCTGACGCTGATCGTCGCCGAGACGATCTCCGCCTCCTCCGGCATCGGCTACATGGCGATGAACGCCCGCGAGTTCATGCAGGTGGACGTCGTCGTGGTGTCGATCCTGATCTACGCGGCGCTCGGCAAGCTCGCGGACAGCCTGGCGCGACTGCTGGAGCGCGTCTGCCTCGCCTGGAACCCGGTTTACGCAAGGGCCTGACGATGACCATCGACGTTCTCAGCCCCCTCGCCGTCGAGCATTCGCACGGCAGCTCGGTCGGCGCCCCGGTCCTGTTGCGCGGCGTGCGCAAGAGCTTCGGCGACCATCAGGTGTTGCGTGGCGTGGACCTTGCCATCGAGCCCGGGCAGTTTGTCGCCATCGTCGGACGCAGCGGTTGCGGCAAGTCGACGCTGCTGCGGTTGATCGCCGGGCTGGACGCGCCGACCGAGGGCCGCGTCGCCGTCGATGGCCGCACCGACGGCTGGCATGACGCGGTCCGGCTGATGTTCCAGGAAGCCCGCCTGCTGCCCTGGCAGCGGGTGGCGAGGAATGTCGGGGTCGGGCTGGCTCACGCGCGCGGCCGGGGGGGCCGGCACCGGCAGGCGGTCGCCGCATTGCGCCAGGTCGGCCTTGCGGGGCGCGAGAACGCCTGGCCGTCGGTGCTGTCGGGCGGCCAGAAGCAGCGCGTGGCGCTGGCGCGCGCCCTGGTCAGCCATCCGCGCCTGCTGGCCCTCGACGAGCCGCTCGGCGCGCTCGACGCGCTCACCCGCATGGAGATGCAGGATCTGATCGAGGCCGTCTGGCAGGAGAAGGGCTTCACCGCGATCGTGGTGACGCATGACGTCTCGGAGGCGGTCGCGCTGGCGGATCGCATCCTGTTGCTGGACGACGGCCGGGTGGCGATGGACGTCGCCGTCGACCTGCCGCGCCCGCGCCGCCGTGGCGACCCGATGGCGGCCGCGATCGAGGGCGGCATCCTCGATCGGTTGCTGCACCGATGACCACCCGCCGCACACCCCGGACCCCGAAGGGAACGCTCAGCATGACCCATTTGACTCGCCGCGGCGTCGGGCTCGGGGCGGCGGCCGTGATCGGCTTCGGCCGCGTCGCTCCGGCGCGCGCCAAGGAGAACGTGTTTCGCGTCGCCTCCCAGAAGGGCGCCGGCATCCTGCTCATCCTGCAGCAGCGCGGCACGCTGGAGGCCAAGCTCAAGCCGCTCGGCTGGTCGGTCACCTGGACCGAGTTCCCGGCTGGGCCGCAGCTCCTGGAATCGCTGAACGTCGGCGTCACCGATTTCGGCCTGGTCGGCGAAGGCCCACCGATTTTCGCGCAGGCCGCCGGCGCCGACATCGTGTATGTCGGCGCCGAGGTGGCCGCGCCGCGCAACGAGGCGATCATCGTGCCGAAGAACAGCCCGATCAAGACGATCGCCGATCTCAAGGGCAAGCGGGTCGCGCTCAACAAGGGCTCCGACGTCAACTACCTGCTGATCCGCGCCCTCGAAGCCAACAAGCTGGCGTATAGCGACATCGAGCCCGCCTACCTGGCGCCGGCCGACGCGCGCGCGGCCTTCGAGCGGGGCGCGGTGTCTGCCTGGGTCATCTGGGACCCGTACTACGCTGCGGCGGCGATCGGCCTCGGCGCGCGGACGATCGCCGACGGCACCGGTCTCGCCGGAAACGTCTCCTACTACATGGCGCGACGGCAGATCGCCGAGGCGTATCCCGAAGTGTTGCGCGACGTGCTCGCGGCGGTCGACGAGATCGACTCCTGGGCCAAGGATCATCGCAAGGAATACGCCGCCGAATTGTCGGACAGCCTCGGCCTCCCCGCGAGCGTCAGCGAGCTATGGGTGGAGCGTACCGAGTTCGGCGCGAAGCAGATCGACGCGGCGACGCTGGACGAGCAGCAGCGCGTCGCGGATGCCTTCGCCCGGATCGAGCTGATCCCCAAGCGCATCAACGTGCGGGACGCCGCGTGGAAGCCGGGGACGTGATCGCCGACGCCGATGCCTTTCGGCTCGCGGAGGTAATGCTCGATGCCGGCTTCATGATCGAGCTGTCGACGACTATGGGGTTGAGGCTAGGATCGTGCGTCGCGTCGCCGCCGCCGGCCCCGTCTCGCGTGGACGGCTGGAACGGCATCCAGATCGCCGCCGCCCGAGCGCAGGGTGGCGCGGTCCCGCCTGATTGAAACCTCGCCGCATGACGCGGCGATTCACGGGAGGAAGCGGACATGGCTTACGAGACGATCGCGGTGGTGCCGTCCACCCCGCATCTGGGCGCCGAGATCGACGGGGTCGATCTTGGCGGCCCGCTCGGCAATCGGCAGATCGACGAGCTGCACACCGCGCTCGCGGCGCATCAGGTGCTGTTCTTTCGCGATCAGAAGCTGGACTACGACAAGGCCAAGGCGTTCGGCAGGCATTTCGGCGAGCTGCACATTCACCCCAATACGCCGGGCCCGGAAGGCCATCCCGAAATCCTGCCGATCCACGCGGACGCCGGCTCCAAGCGTGTCGCCGGAGAGCGCTGGCACTCGGACGTCTCCTGCGACCCCGAGCCGCCGCTCGGCAGCATTCTCTCCCTCCATACCGTCCCGCCGGTCGGCGGCGACACGTTGTTCGCGAGCCAGCGCGCGGCCTACGATGCGCTCTCGCCGCGAATGCAGGCCTATCTCGGCGGCCTGACCGCGTTCCATGACGGCGGGCCGAACTACCGCGCCACCAACGCGAAGATCGGCAAG
>DATIMU010000538.1:0-4551 GCA_035475015.1 Acetobacteraceae bacterium | reverse complement strand
TATCCGGCGATGGCGGCACGCCGGACGGGGGTGATCGTCAACGTGATCGGCGCCGCGGGCGAGCGGTTCGACCCCAACTACATCGTCGGCAGCGCGGGCAATGCCAGCCTGATGGCGTTCACCCGCGCGCTCGGCAAAGCGGCGCCGGTGGACAACATCCGCGTGGTCGGCATCAATCCCGGCCCGATCGCCACCGCCCGATTGGAGATGCTGTCGCGCAAGCGGGCCGAGCAGCAGCTCGGCGACGCGGAGCGGTGGCGCGAGCTGTTTTCCAAGATGCCTTTCGGCCGCGCCGGCGCGCCGGAGGAGATCGGCAACGCGGTGGCCTTCCTGGCCAGCCCGCGTTCCGGTTACACGTCCGGCACGATTCTCACCATTGATGGAGGTGGCGCGTGAAATTCGCCGCGATCGCTCTTGCCCTGCTGTCCCTCGGCGCGTGCAGCAAGGGGGCTACGATGGCGCCCGTCGCGGCACCGACCATCCAGTACAGGAACAATCCGGAGAACGTTCCGGGCTACGTTTCCCCTTGCGCGGGAGGCCAGCCGGGGATGCAGTATAACTGCCCGCAATTCCGCAACTGAGCGGCGGATCGGCTGGGAGTCTCGATGCGCTGGCCCGAGCTCGACGCCTGGGTGTTTTCGATCAAGACGTTCGCCGGCGCGATGCTGGCGCTGTTCATCGGCTTCGGCATCGGCCTGCCGCGCCCCTACTGGGCGATGGCGACGGCCTATATCGTGGCGCAGCCGCTGACCGGGGCGATGCGCTCGAAAGGCGTGTTCCGGGTTTGCGGCACGGTGCTCGGGGCGTGCGGCTCGCTGGCGCTGGTGCCCAATCTGGCGAACGCGCCGGTGCTGCTGTGCCTCGCGCTGGCGCTGTGGATCGGCGGCTGCCTGTTCCTCTCCCTGCTCGACCGGACGCCGCGCAGCTATGTGTTCATGCTGGCCGGATACACCGCCGCGATCATCGGCTTCCCGAGCGTCGCTGATCCCGGTGCCATCTTCGACACGGCGGTCGCGCGCACCGAGGAGATCATCCTCGGCATCCTGTGCACGACGGTGATCGGCGGCGTGGTGCTGCCTCGTCCGGTCGGCCCGGTGCTCTCGCTCCGCATCCGCGCCTGGCTGCTCGATGCGGCGCGCTGGAGCGATGAGGCGCTTTCCGGGCAGCCGGCCGACGAGGCGCGGCTCGCGGCGCGGCGCAAGCTCGCCGGCGACATGGTCGAGATCGACATGCTCTCGACGCATCTCGCCTACGACATCTCCAACCAGCAGCGCGCGACCCAATGGGTGCGGGCCTTGCAGGCGCGCATGGCGTCGCTGCTGCCGGTGCTGGCCTCGATCGCCGATCGGTTGGCGGCGTTGCGGCAAAGCGGCGCATCGCCGTCGCCCGGCGTCGAGAAGGTGCTCGTGGCCCTGTCGGGCTGGATACCGGCCGGCCCGCGCGACGCCGCGCGGGACTTGCGCAAGGCGATCGCCGAGCTCGAACCCGCGATCGACGCCGCCTCCGGATGGCGCGAGATGATGCTGTCCAGCCTCCTCCTGCGCCTGCGCGAGCTGGTCGACATCTGGCAGGATTGCCGCGACCTGTGGCGGCATATCGAGCGGGGCGGCGGCGCGTTGCCTCGGCGGCTGGCCTTCCGGACGGAGGCGGCGCTGCTGCGCCATCGTGACCCGCGCATGGCGCTGCTGTCGGGTTTCGCCGCCGCCGTCGCGGTGCTCATCGTCTGCGCGTTCTGGATCGGCGCGGCCTGGGACAGCGGCGCCGTGGCGGCGGAGATGGCGGGGGTCGCCTGCTGCATCTTCGCCGCACTCGACGATCCGGTGCCGGCGATCCTGTCCTTCCTGTTCTACGCGGTGGTGGCGATCGCCATCGATGCCGTCTATCTCTTCGCGGTGCTGCCGATGGTGCATGATTTCGTCATCCTGGCGCTGGTGCTGGCACCGGCGTTCCTGTTCTTCGGCTTGCTGATCGCCAATCCCGCGACCTACGGCACTGGCATGGCGCTCGCCGCCAACGGGGCCACGCTGATGAGCCTGCAGGACACCTACAGCGCCGATTTCGCGGTATTCGCCAACAACGCCATCGCGCTGGTGGTCGGGCTCGCGACCGCCGCGGCGGTGACGCGGCTGATCCGCTCGGTCGGCGCGGAATGGAGCGCGCGACGGCTGATGCGCGCCGGCTGGGCCGATCTCGCCGAGGTGGCGTCCCGGCCCGCCGGATCGCGCGAGGGCGCCCGGGAGCGGGCCAGGCTGGCCGGGCTGATGCTGGATCGGCTGATTATCGCGGTGCCGCGCCTCGCGCTGTCGGACGCGGGCGCCGACGCCGCCGCGCGCGCGATGATGGCGGACGTGCGGGTCGGCCTCAACATCCTCGACGTGCAGCGCCATCGCCGAACCCTGCCCGACGAGGCGCAGGGCAGCATCGACTCGTTGCTGCAGGCGCTGGCGCGGTATTTCCAGGGGCGTGCGCGGCGGGGCGCGATGACGGCTTCGCATCCGGCGCCGCTGCTCGACCGGATCGACGCGGCGCTCGCCTCGATCGCCGCCAGCCCGCCCGCCTCGCGCCACCGGCTGAGCGGCCTCCTGCTCGCGCTGGTCGGCATCAGGCGGGGGCTGTTCCCCGGCGCACCGGACTACCGGCCGCCCGCGACGGACGCCGCGACATGATCGCCGAGGCCAATATCTGCGGCGTGTTCGTCTCGCCCCTGCTGCTCTACGCGGTGGCGGCGCTGGTGCTGATGGCGGTGCTGCGCCGGGGGCTGTCGGCGGTCGGGTTCTACCGCTCGGTGTGGCACCGGGCGCTGTTCGATCTGGCGCTGCTGGTGATCGTGCTGGGCGGCATCGTGTTCAGCGCCGATCTGCTGGAGGCGATGTGAGACGCTGGGCCGCCTCGCTCGGCCGGGTCGCGCTCACGCTCGTCGTGGTGGTGATCGCCGCCGTCATCGGCTGGCAGCTCTGGGTCTACTACATGGAGGAGCCGTGGACGCGCGACGGCGTGGTGCGGGCCGACGTGGTCGGCGTGGCGCCGGACGTCTCGGGCCTGGTGAGCGAGGTTCTCGTGCGCGACAACCAGCAGGTCCGCAAGGGCGAGGTGCTGTTCCGTATCGACAAGGAGCGCTTCACCATCGCGCTGCAGCAAGCCGACGCGGCATTGCGCGTGCAGCGTGCGCGATTGCAGCAGGCCGGGCGCGAGCTCGATCGCTACCAGGCGCTGTCCAATGTCGAGGTCTCGAAGCAGAAGCAAGAGCAGGTGATGGCCGCCGCCGAGGAGGCGGGTGCCGCCTATCAGCAGGCGATGGCGGACCGGTCGCTGGCGCAGCTCAATCTCGACCGCGCCGACGTGACGGCGCCGGTGAACGGCACGATCAGCAATTTCGAGATGCGTCCGGGCGACTACGTCACCGCCGGGCGCGCTGTCGCCGCGCTGGTGGACAGTGGCACGTTGTACGTCGCCGGGTATTTCGAGGAGACCAAGCTGCCCCGCATCCATGTCGGCGACCCCGCCTCGGTGCGGCTGATGGGCGAGAGCACGGTGTTGCACGGCCATGTGCAGAGCATCGCGGGGGGCATCCAGGACCGCGAGCGCCAGACCGGCAGCGGCCTGCTCGCCAGCGTCAATCCCACGTTCAGCTGGGTGCGTCTCGCGCAGCGCATTCCGGTGCGCGTGCAGATCGACAATCCGCCGCCGGAGGTGCGGCTGTTGCCGGGGCGGACGGCGAGCGTGTGGATCGGGCGCGAGGCTCGGTAGGGCGATCGCCTTCCCCTCACCCAACCCTCTCCCAAAGGGAGAGGGCTTTCTTCTTCACCCTCTCCCTTTGGGAGATGGCCGGGGTGAGGGGCGCGCCTCAGTCGATCCGAATCACCACCTTCCCGACATGGCTCTGCGATTGCAGGTGCCGGTACGCGTCCCGCGCCTCGGCGAACGGAAACACGCGGTCGATGACAGGAGCGATCCGGTGCAGCGCGACGGCGCGGTTGAGCGCCTCGAACATCTGCCGCGAGCCGACATAGATGCCGCGCAGGGTCAGGCTGGCGCGCATCACCGGCGTCGGGTTGATCTCGCCGCCGGTGAGCACGCCGATCAGATGAACCTGCCCGCCGATGCGCGTGGACGCGACCGAGCGCGGCAGCGTGCCGGCGCCGCCGACTTCGACGACGTGGTCCACGCCCGCGCCATCGGTCAGGGCGAGGACCCGCTCCTGCCATTCCGGGTGCTGCTTGTAGTTCACGCCGTCGCTCGCGCCGAGATCGCGGGCGCGCGACAGCTTTTCATCGGACGACGATGTGGCGATGACGCGCGCTCCTGCGGCGCGTGCCAGTTGCAGCGCGAAGATCGACACGCCGCCGGTGCCGAGCACCAGCACGCTCTGGCCGCTGACCAGCGGATGCCCGCCGAACAACGCGTTCCACGCGGTGACCGCGGCGCAAGGCAACGTGGCGCCTTCCTCGAACGACAGATGCGCGGGCAGCTGCACCAGCCCGTTCTGGTCGAACAGCACGTATTCCGCGAGCACGCCGTCGATCGCGCCGCCGAGCGCGCTCGCCCCGTCCG
>DATIMU010000537.1:0-4123 GCA_035475015.1 Acetobacteraceae bacterium | reverse complement strand
ACGAGGTCGGTGTTGGGCGGACTTCAGTCCGCCACTTCCTCAATGACGCGCGGCGGCTGCGGCTTGGGCGAGGTCGGGCATCTCGATGTCGATTTCGAGCGTCGAGACCGCCTTGCCGCGATCGAGCTTGACCTGCACCTTCTCGCGCTCGATCGCCATGTGCTTGGCGATCACCGCGAGGATCTCCTCCTGCAGGATGGCGACGAGGTCGCGGTGGCCGTGCACCGCGCGCTCGTGCGCGAGCAGGATTTGCAGCCGCTCGCGCGCGACCGGCGCCGAGCGGCGGCGGGAGAGGAAGTTGAGCAGGCTCATGCCACCCTCCGCCCGAACAGCTTGCCCATCAAGCCGCGGCGCTCGACCGGCACGGTCATCGGGATGTCCTCGCCGCGCAATCGCTTGGCGGCGTCGAAATACGCCCGTCCGGCCGCGCTCGCCGGATTGCTCAGGGTGATCGGCGCGCCGATGTTGGACGCGCGCAGCACCTCCTCGCTCTCCGGGATGATGCCGAGCAGCGGGATGGAGAGGATTTCCAGCACGTCGTCGGTCTTGAGCATCTCGCCGCGCGCGGCGCGGGCGGAGTCGTAGCGGGTGAGAAGCAGGTGCTTCTCCATCCGCTCGCCGCGCTCGGCGCGCTGCGTCTTGGAATCGAGCAGGCCGATGATGCGGTCCGAATCGCGCACCGATGACACTTCCGGGTTGGTCACGACGACCGCCGCGTCGGCGTGGTACATCGCGAGCGTCGCACCCTTCTCGATGCCGGCAGGGCTGTCGCAGATCACCCAGTCGAATTTCTCCCGGAGCTCGGCGAGCACCTTGGCGACGCCGTCCGAGGTGAGCGCGTCCTTGTCGCGGGTCTGCGACGCCGGCAGCAGCGATAGCGTGTCGATGCGCTTGTCGCGGATCAGCGCCTGCGACAGCTTGGCGTCGCCCTGCACGACGTTGATGAGGTCGAACACGACACGGCGCTCGGCACCCATCACGAGGTCGAGGTTGCGCAGGCCGACATCGAAGTCGATGACGACCACGCGTTGCCCTCCTTGCGCCAGCGCCGCGCCGAGCGAGGCCGTGGAGGTCGTCTTGCCGACGCCGCCTTTTCCGCTGGTCACGACCAATACCTTGGCCATTCGGATGTTCCTCTACAGCTGCGTCAGTCGAGTGGTGCCACGACAATCGAGTCGCGATCCAGCCAAGCCTGCACGGGGCGACCGCGCAGGGTGGGGTCCATGTCCTCGGCGGTGCGGTAGAGCCCGTCGATCGCCAGCAGCTCGGCTTCCAGGCGGCGGCAGAAGATCCGTGCCCGGGGATTGCCCAGCATTCCCGCGATGGCGCGGCCGCGCAGCGCGCCGTAGACGTGGATCGAGCCGCCCGCCATCACCTCGGCACCGGAGCTGACCGAGCCCACGATCGTCACGTCGCCCTTGGGGAACACGATGGACTGGCCGGAGCGGATCGGCTCGCTGATGAGCAGCGCGGCCGGCTCCTCGGGCTCGGGCTCCGCCGGCGTCGGTGGCGGCTCGTCCCGTACCTCGACACCGCTGGCCGCGCGCCCGCCGTTGAGCATCGGCGGCCAGCCGGGCACGTCGAGGCTTTGCACCGAGGGGTCGGCGCCCTCCATGCCGATGATGCGGATGTCGCGCGACTGCAGCTCGCTCAGCAATGCGCGGATGCCGGGCTCGTTGAGTTGCGTGACGGAGAGGTCCAGCACCACGGGGCGCTTGTGGAAGAAGCCCGGCGCGCGCTCGATCTGCTCGTCCAGGCGCGCAAGCCACTCCATCACCGGCTGCTCCGGCACAAGGGCCACCGCGATGAAGGATCGGCCACGGAGTCGCAGCTGAGAACGAGAGATTTCGGAGTCTGTCACGGTCCGACGGGGGGTAACGGCCGCCGCCGCGCCCGTCAACGTGCAATCATCGTGGCGAGCAACTTGACATGCACCGCGTCCGGTTCCCAGGGTTGCCGCAACGAAGACGCTATGTGGGGGAACGACGATGCGGTCACGCACGGCGGACGCGACTCGGCGATGAGGCTGTTCGGCACCGTTCGTTGGGCCGTCGTGGGGCTGCTGTTCCTCGGCGGGATGATAAACTATCTCGACCGCGCGGCGCTGTCCGTCGCGGCGCCGTTTCTGACCAAGGAACTCAGTCTATCGCCGTCCGAGCTCGGGCTGGTGTTCAGCGTGTTCTTCTTCGGCTACGCGGCGTTCTGTTTCGTCGGCGGTTATTTCTCCGACCGCATCGGCGCGAAGAACGTGTTCTCGATCGCCTCGGTCGTGTGGTCGGTGTTCTGCGGTCTGACGGCGGCGGTGTTCAGTTTTTTATCCTTGCTCATCGTGCGGGTGATCTTCGGTATGGGCGAGGGGCCGTACGCCTCGGCGGCGAACAAGCTGGTGAGCAACTGGTTCCCGCGCCGCCAGCAGGCGACGGCGGTGGGCTGGGCCAACGCGGGGACGCCGCTCGGCGGCGCGCTGGCCGGCCCGATCGTCGGCTTCATCGCGCTCTCCTACGGCTGGCGCCTGTCCTTCGTCATCATCGCGGTGATCGGGCTGTGCTGGTCGGCGGTGTGGATGCTGACCGTCACCGAACGCCCGGAGCAGAGCCCGCGTGTCAGCGCCGAGGAGCGGGCGGAGATCGCCGCCGATCAGGAGGCGCCGCGCACCGGGCCGCCGATGCCGCTCGGGGCGCTGCTGGCGCGCCCGGCGGTGCTGGCCACCGCGTTCGCCTTCTTCGGCTACGCCTACATCCTGTATTTCTTCCTCTCCTGGTTCCCGAGCTACCTGACCAACGCGCGGCATCTCAGCCTGCAGAGCATGAGCTTCGTCAGCACGATCCCCTGGCTGCTCGGCTTCATCGGGCTGGCGGCCGGCGGCTCGGTGTCCGACGGGATCTTCCGCCTGACCGGCAACGCCGTTCTGGCGCGCAAGCTGGTGCTGGTGATCGCCCTGCTGATCGCCGCGATCTGCGTGGCGCTGGCCGGGCAGGTGGCGAGCGTGGAGGCGGCGGTGACGCTGATGGCGGTGTCGGTGTTCTTCATGTATCTCACCGGCAACACCTACTGGGCGATCATCCTCGACACCGTGGAGAAGGACCGCGTGGGCGGCGTCGGCGGCTTCGTCCACCTGATCGCCAACCTCGCCGGCATCGTCGCGCCGTCCGTGACGGGCTTCATGATCCAGGCGACCGGCGGCAGCTACGCCGGCGCGTTTGTCCTCGCCGGCGGCATCGCGGTGTTGGGCGCGCTGTCCGTCGCGGTGTTCGTGCGCGCCCCGGCCAAGGACGCCCCCGGGCTGGCGCGGGCCTGAGCTCAGCGCCCGGTGAAGTGCGCGGGGCGCTTCTCGCGGAACGCCGTGACGCCTTCGGTGTAGTCGGCGCTGAGCCCCGCCTCGGTCTGGAGCTTTCCCTCCAGGTCGAGCTGGGCCTCGTAGGTGTTCTCCAGGCTCTCCCAGTAGAGCCGGCGGATCAGCCCGAGCGAGCGGGGGCCGTCGGCGAGGCGGCGGGCCATCGTGATGGCCTCGCCCAGGAGCTGTGCGTCGTCCACCACGCGGTTGATGAGGCCCCAATCGAGCGCCGTCTCGGCCGGCAGCTTCTCGGCGAGCAGCGACAGCTCCATCGCCCGGCTCATGCCGATCATGCGCGGCAGGATGTAGGAGGAGCCGCAATCCGGCACCAGGCCGATGCGCGCGAAGGCCTGGAGGAAATAGGCGGAGCGCGCGGCAAGCTTGATGTCGGCGGAGAGGGCGAGGCTCATGCCGGCCCCCGCCGCCACCCCGTTGACCGCCGCGACGATCGGGATGGGCAGGGCACGCAGGCGCAGGAAGGTCGGATGATACCAGCTTTCGAGGTCGCTCTTGGCCTCGCCGCGCGCCTCGGCCTGCCGATCACGCGGCTTGCGGTCGGGGTCGGCGAGATTGGCGCCCGAGCAGAAGGCACGACCCGCGCCGGTGATGAGCAGGCAGCGCGCCTCGCTGGCCTCCAGCTGGTCGAGCGCCGCCGACATGTCCTCGCGCAGCTTCTGGCCGAAGGCGTTGAGCACGCTGGGGTCGTTCAGCGTCATCACCGCGACCCCGTCGGCCATGTCGAGCAAGATCCTGCCGTGCTTCACCGGATGCTTCCTTTGCGTTGTCCCG
>DATIMU010000536.1:0-4396 GCA_035475015.1 Acetobacteraceae bacterium | reverse complement strand
GCGAAGCCACCCGTCGTGGCCCGGCCGAGGACGCCGCGGATCGTGCGGGCCGCGGGCCCCGCGCCGCTGCGCGTGGTAGCCGGGCTGTGGGAGCCGAATGTGTGGGATGGCGGACTGAAGTCCGCCCTACACCCCGCAGCGCAACGGTGTAGGGCGGACTTCAGTCCGCCGTCTTGCTGGAAACGCCGGGGCCGCTCGGGTTGAGTGGCGATCCATCGTGCCCAGAGGCGAGCGGCATCCCGCCCGTGGGCTCGATGGATTGCCGCACTTCGCTCGCAATGACGAGCGGCGGCGGCGCTTCGTCCGTCGCGATGACGTGTCGGGCGATTTGAACGACCAGGCCCTTAGCTACACCGTGGCGATCGGCGAGGCGGGAGAACCGACGGCGCCCGGCAGTCGCAGCGGCGGGGCGGTGAGCAGGAAGCGCGAGCGCTTGCTCTCGCGCAGCCAGTCGGCGAGCTCCGAGAGGTACCACATCTCGCCGAGATAGACCCCGAGCTTGAACAGGCAATGGTGGTGCAGCGGCAGCATGGCGCAGTAATCGTCCATGCACGGCCGCGCCGGCGTGCTCTCGACGCCGTAATTGTCGGAGATCAGCGCGACCAGGCCGCTATCCGTCACCCATTGCTGCAGCCGGTCGTCGCGGCCGTCGAGCGCCGAGGTGGTCCCGAGCAGCTCCTTGGGATCGGGCGTCTTGTTCATCGCGAGCAGCGCACGGTCGAAGCCGGTGCGCAGCAGGACGAAGTCGCCGCGCTCCACCTGCACGCCGTCCTGCCGCATCACCTCCATCAGGTCATCGTACCCCACGGCCTTGCCGGTGCGGCCGAAATGCGCCTCGAGGTCGATCAGCACGCCGCGTCCCTGCACGCCGTGCGCCGCCATGTTCTCGACCCCGAGATGCTTGGCGCCGACATGCTCGCCGCGCGGCACCGGATTGTTGCCCTGCCAGGTGACCGGGCCGACGATGTCCTGGCCGGAGCGGAAGCCGTTGTAGAACACATCCTCGGGCTTGCCGTCGCCGTCGACGTCGAACATCGCGCCGACATGGGCCAGCGTGTCCCATTGCGTCGAGTATTGCAGTGTCAGCAAAACCTTGTCGTCGCACACGAGATCGAGCGCCGTCGGGTCGTCGCAGCGCATCGGGTAGCCCATGTTGGGGCGGCCGTTGCGCTCGGTCGGCGTCAACACCGGTGGATGGCGGCGCGGGTTGAGGATCGCCTGGCCGGGATAGTCGAGCGGCAGGCTGAGGCAGAAGGTCTTGCCCTCCTTCACCTCGGAGATGCCCTGCAGCACCTTTTCCTTGGTGACGAGATTGAGCCGGCCGAGCTCGTCGTCCGGTCCCCAATCGCCCCAGGTCGAGCCTTCCGGGCGCCGCGTCCAGCGTGATGTCGCCATGTCCTTGTCTCCCCTGTAGACCCCTCACCCCGGCCCTCTCCCGCAAGGGAAGAGGGAGCAGAAAGCCCTCTCCCTTGGGGAGAGGGTTGGGTGAGGGGCTCGCGCGCCCACGTACCGTGATTACGCCGCCTGCACCTGCTCGACGGTCGGCCCCTCGCCGGCGATGGTGGTGCGGCGCATGTCGCGCACCTGGCTCTCGTCGAAGCGGGTGACGCGGTGCATGGTCTGGCGGTTGTCCCAGATCACCAGGTCATTCGGCCGCCATTTGTGCGAGTAGACGAACTGCCGCTGGGTTGCGTGCTCGGTCAACTCGCGGATGAAATCGAGCGCCTCCGGCACCGGCCAGCCGACGATCGTGCCGATATGCGAGGAGAGGTACAGCGACTTGCGGCCGGTCGCCGGCAGGGTGCGCACCAGGCGCTGACGCACCGGGCGGAACGTCACGCGCTCCTCGTCCGTATAGTCAGTGAAGCCGAGCTTGCCGCGCGAGTAGAGCAGCGAGTGCTCGGTGATGAGATCCTCGACCTGCGCGCGGGTCTCGTCGTCCAGCGCGTCGTAGGCGGCGCGCATGTCGGCGAACTCGGTGTGGCCACCCTTGTCGGCGACGATGCGGCCCGAGAGCAGCGAGAACTTCGCCGGGATGGCGCGGAACGAGCTGTCCGAGTGCCACAGCCGGTTGCCGAGATTGAATAGCCGAGCGCGGCTGTCTCGGGCGAGCGGCTTCTGGTTCTTGTCGAGGTTGGAGACGTCGGCCATGTCCGTGCTGAGCCGGCGGTCCTCCATCTTGGTGATGTTGCTGGCGACGGACCGCTCGATCTCGCCGAAATTGCGGCTGAACGCGACCTGCTGCTCGTCGGTCAGCGTCTGGTCGTGGAACACCAGCACCGCGAACTCGTCCATGCCGCGCGCGATCGCCGCCGCGTCCTCGCGCGACAGCGGCTTGCTGATATCGACGCCGGACACCTCGCCGACGAACACGGGGTGGATCTGGCGGATCGAGACAGGCATTGAACGTCTCCCTCTGGCGCGGCACGGTTTCCCTGGCGCGGACCATATGAGATCCGGGGGAAGCTGTCATGGGAGGGACGAGACGATGAGCCAGGCGATGATTGCCGCACCGCAACCCGAGGCGGCCGAGGCCGGCGTCGAGATCATGCGCGCGGGCGGCAACGCGGTGGACGCAGCGATCGGCTGCGCGCTGGTGCAGGGCGTGGTCGATCCCATGATGTGCGGGCTCGCCGGGTTCGGCAGCATGGGCGTGTATTTCCCGACGCGGGGCCGGCACGAATACATCGACTTCCACGCCCCCGCCCCGCTCGCCGCCCGGGCGGATATGTGGGAGAAGCTGATCCTCGGCGAATCACGCGACGGCTACGGCTTTATCCTTGAAGGCGGCGTCAACGACATCGGCTACCAGTCGATCTGCGTGCCGGCGAGCCTGAAGGCGTACTACACGGCCCAGCGTGAATACGGCGCGCTGCCCTGGTCCGAGATCGTGCAGCCGGCGATCGCCTGGGCCGAGGCCGGCTGGACGGTGCGGCCGCATGTACAATTCTTCTGGGCCGAGCAGCCCTTTCTGGGTAGCGCGCCGGGCTCGGAGCGGCTGGCCTACACGCCGTCCGGCCGTGCGCTCTATTGCCGCCCCGACGGCTCGCCCAAGCGGGTCGGCGACACGGTGCGCAACCCCGACCTCGCCGGCGTGCTGCGGCTCGTCGCGGCGAAGGGCTCGGACGTGTTCTACGCGGGAGAAATCGCCGAGCGGATCGCCGAGGACATGCGGGCTCGCGGCGGGCTGGTCTCGCGCGACGATCTCAGGCTCTACCAGCCGCGCCGCCTGCCGCCGCTGTGGGGCGAGTATCGCGGCTTCCGGCTCGCCACCAACAATCCGCCTGGCGGCGGGATCATGCTGGTCGAGATGCTGAACATCCTGGAGAAATTCGACCTCTCCGCACTCGGCCACAATTCGGCGGAATACCTGCGGGTGGTCGCCGAGGCGATGAAGCGGGCGACGATCGACAAGGACCGCTATGTCGGCGACCCGGATTTCTTCGACGTGCCGGTCGCGCGGCTGACGAGCAAGGAATACGCGGCCACGCTCGCCGCCGAGATCGCGGCGGGGCAAAAGGCGGACGTGGCGCGCCTCAACACCGGCACGCCGAGCAAGGACACCACGCAGGTCTCGGTCATCGACCGCGAGGGCAATTGCGTGACCATGACGCACTCGCTCGGGATGCCGTCGGGCGTCATCACCGACGGGCTGGGCTTCATGTACAACGGCTGCATGGCGGTGTTCGATCCGCGCCCCGGCCGCGCCGGCTCGATCGCGCCGGGCAAGGCGCGGTTCTCCTCGGTCTGCCCGTCGATCGTGTTCCGGGGGGACAAGCCATACGTGGTGATCGGCGCGCCGGGGGCGACGCAGATCGCGATGGGCGTGCTGCAGGCGATCCTCAACGTGCTCGATTTCGACATGACCATGACGGAGGCGGTCAGTGCGGCGCGCTTCTCCGCGACCAGCAACGCCATCGACGTGTCGAACCGCATTCCGCGCTACGTCACGCGCGCGTTGGAGGCCCAAGGCTACGAGGTGGTGCGCAGTCCCTACACGTTCGGCTTCGCCTCGGTCCACGGCATCCGCGTGACCGACACGGGGCTCGATGGCGGCGCCGATCCCGGCCATGACGGCGTGGCGCTCGCCGTGTAGGCGGACATCGCCAGGTCGGCGACGAAGCGGTCGCGCCAGCGATCGAGGCTGTTGCGCCGCATCACGCGGAGCATCGCCGCGTGACGCTCCCGCCGCTCGGCGAGCGGCATCGCGAGTGCCGTCTCCAGCGCCTCGGCCGTCGCCGTCGGATCGTACGGATTGACGATCAGCGCGGCATCGAGCTCGCACGCCGCGCCGGCGAACTGCGACAGGATCAGCACGCCAGGATCGTCGGGGTTCTGTGCTGCGACGTATTCCTTGGCGACCAGGTTCATCCCGTCGCGCAGCGGCGTGACCAGC
>DATIMU010000535.1:0-1564 GCA_035475015.1 Acetobacteraceae bacterium | reverse complement strand
ACCCGCGCGCCGAGCGTGAGATCGGCATTGCCGAACATCACCGCGCAGGCCCGCGCCGGCCCAAACGTGCCGCTGGCGCTCATCGCCGCGACACCGGTGACGAACTCGGTCTCGCCCAGCGACCGCAGCTCCTCGGGGCCGTCGGGGCGGTACATCGAGTGGCATTCCGCGAACACCGTGGCGGTGACGTTGTGCCCGGAACCGAGATCGGCCAGAAGCTCGGGCAGCAGGTACGGGCTGCCCTCGCGCATCCATAGATGATGGTGCGGGTCGATGATCGGCAGCTCCGGCTCGATGATCTCCTCCGACCGCTTGGCCAGCCAATCCGCGTCCGACGCCCCCGAGAACGGATTCTTGTCCGCCATCTCTCTACCTCCCTCGCCACAAGCGGCGTCGAGCGCAGCACGAAACGGCACCGTCGAGCAACGTCGTGGCTGGTTTGCATTCGCGCAGGCGGTCACGATACCCTTGCCGCAAGCGCGCGACGGGGGTGCGATCGCGCGAGAGGGACGGGACGCAGATGAACTTTGAATTCTCCGAGGACTCACGCCTGCTGCGCGATCAGGCGCGCGGCTTCCTGCAGGACAAATGCAGCACGAAGGTGGTCCGCCGCGTGCTCGACGGCGAGGAGCCCTACGCGCGCGCAGTCTGGCAGGAGATCGCCGGCATGGGCTGGCTCGGCGCCGCGATCCCCGAGGAATACGGCGGCGCCGGCCTCGGTTACGAGGGGCTGTGCGTGCTGGCGGAGGAGGTCGGCCGCGCCGCGGCACCCATCCCCTTCACCTCCTCGGTCTATCTCGCCACCGAAGCGATCCTCGCGGCGGCCAGCGAGACGCAGAAGCGCGCCATGCTGCCCAAGCTCGCGGACGGCTCGCAGATCGGCACTTTTGCTTTTGCCGAGGGCCCGGGACAGCCGAGCGCGGATGCGATCAAGCTGCGTGCCGCCGGCGGCGTGCTGAGCGGCAGCAAATGGCCGGTGCCCGACGGCACCATCGCCGATTTCGCCGTGGTGGTCGCGCGCGACGAGGGCGGGATCGGGCTGTACCGCGTCGATCTGACGGGCTCCGGCGTGAAGCGCGAGGCGCTGCGCACGGTGGACCCGAGCCGCGATCAGGCCCGCCTCGACCTCACCGGCGCAAAAGCGGAAAAACTCGGGTCGGCTGGCGATCAGTGGCCGCTCGTCGAGCGTGTGCTGGAACGCGCCGCGATCCTCGTCGCGTTCGAGCAAGTGGGCGGGGCGGAGGCGTCGCTCAACATGGCGCGGGACTACGCCATGCAACGCTTCGCCTTCGGCCGCCCGATCGGCTCGTTCCAGGCGATCAAGCACAAGCTCGCGGACGTCTACGTCGCCCTCGAATTGGCCCGCTCGAACGCCTATTACGGCGCCTGGGCACTGGCGGATGGCGAAGCCGAACTGCCGCTTGCCGCCGCCGCCGCGCGCGTCTCTGCCACCGAGGCGTTCCACCTCGCGTCGAAGGAGAACATCCAGACGCATGGCGGCGTCGGCTTCACCTGGGATTTCGATTGCCACCTGTTCTATCGCCGTTCCAAGCACCTTGCGCTG